>JACQQS010000048.1 GCA_016206925.1 Candidatus Omnitrophota bacterium | reverse complement strand
TACATTGAAGAACACCATAAAGAGGAAGGGCATGAGCCGCGCCAGCTTAGATTATTCTAACGAGGGTAAAACCCCGCCAGAAGCCCCGCCGCTTGCGGCGGGGTAAGCGGGTTCACTCCACACGCAGGCTGGTTTTGGAGCGATCAATGGTTGGGCTCAGCCGCCAAGAACCATGGCGGAGGCCTTAAAAATTTCGGGAATGACGTACAGAACAACGTCAGAAATGAGCAAGCTTGAGTCAACGCAAGCTCACGAAGCTAATCTGCTTTCTGAAATTAAAGAAGTTGCCGGGCGCGCTCCCAAGGACAAACCCGTTATGCTGCTTGGTGCTGGGCCCGCCTCTGTTCCATATATTAAAGCGCTTCTCGAATTTGATTTTCCATACATTGTTGTGACTGATATTTTCACCGAATCGATTGTAAATGAGCTTTTAGCCGCAGGCGTACGTGAGGATCTGATAGGTTTGCGGGAAGATAGCCACAGAAAAATTCGCGTTTTAGAGACGGACCTTTCACTTATTCCCGAGGCATTCTACAAGAAGATCGATCAGGCGATTGATGGAGCGCGCTCACGCAAGGAAGCTTTTGAAGCACTGGGGAATGTGTTTGTGAAATTCCCGGAGTTGGAGTATAAAAGCGGACAGCTTCAGAAGATTCCTGAAAATATTTTGCGTCACGGTGGGGCGCATAGTTACGGATTGGTAATTTCGTCTTTGTTACAAAATGTCTTTAAAGACGCTTTTGTACAGGCTCTCAGATTCCGCATAAATGCAGCGTTTCCGCATCCGAATTCAAGCGGCGATTGGACTCGCGGTTTTCCCGACTCTGAATACCAGGTGCACCTCCTTAAACTCCAGTGGCTGGAATGGCTTTATTTGCAGAATTATCTCATGCATGCACATGTACATCTTGTGAACGGCCTCATGGCGTCAGATGGGTTAGGTTATTTTGTCAGCCGCGTTTACTGGGCTAATTTCGAGAAACTACCCAAAGTCCGTTCCTATGACGGCCCGGAGAAGATTGATTTAAGAAAACCGGATGGCATCGTTGCCGCATTGAAATTGATTTCGGCGGACGGTGAAAACGCGGAGCATCACGAGCGTCTGAGACAGTACTTGATTAAACTGGCCCAGCCGGATAATGGGCTCAATGCTTTGTATGGCGAAAGAAGCCCGTTAAAAAGAGAAGAAGTCAAGCTGGATTGGCTGCTCCACAGTGATTCAAACAGTCCGTGGTCGGGATACTTCCGCGTAGAGCCCAAGAATATTTGGGCTTGGCATTATTCGCCTGTCTGGAAATATCTGGCATACGTTGTTGAATCCATTGTGCTTCATCCTCTGCCGCAAGCTGATGCTGCCGGTTTTGGCATGGCAAAGGGCGTGAAGCGTGAAGCGTCGTTCGTGAAGCGTACCCAGTACGCCGACCGCGGTGTTTTCTCTGGCTTTGGAAGCAATAGGGGAGTAAATGAAGCTTACGAACGGTTGACGATTCTCATTGAAACCGCAAAAGTGCGTAATTTTGATGGAGATCTTCAAGGAGCTGAACAGGACATTGGGGAAGCGGAAGAGATACTTCGCCAATTTCGTGGGAAAACGATCATAGAAAGAGCGGCACATCTTGTTTTCATACGATATTTCCGCATAGCATTGGCATTGTGGGAAACGCGTCAGGTAAGCGAAGCTAAAGTGGAGGAGGTGCTCGAAAAAGCTCGGCGCATTGAAGACGACTTCGATCCTATTATTGATGATAAGATTTATCGCGCGTTCCAACAGCTACGGAGTGAGGTGGCGCAACGATTAGGCAAAGCTTCCGCGCCTGCTTTTCCTCGACCTGAGGTGTTTAAGGCGCCTATCCGAAAGCAGGACCGCGCAGCGGAAAGGATATCGGAACAGGAGTTCCAAGCGCTAATGCGTGAAATTGAATTTTCCTCACTGTATAAATTGGAAGAGTTGGAGAAGCGTTCTGGCGAATTCAGCAAAAAGAAGCAGCCTCGTTTGCTTGCTGCAATACGCGCGAGACGCGAAATTCTCCGACTGCAATCCGGAAGCGTTTCGGTAGCTGATGTGGGGAAGTATGTTGCAAGTAAAGAACATCGCTTGGAAAGAGATTCGGGGCCGAAGAAGGGCGGAAGATCGGTTGCAGAACTTGAAAAAGCCTATTGGGAGAGTAGCGATCAAGCTGCTTCGGATAAATTAAGAGCCCGCGCCAAGAGAGGCGATCAAGACGCAATCGTAGCAGTAGCGAAAATCGATAAAAAACTCGCGGCGAAAGACAAACCTGCCGGTTTTGGATATGCCAACATTGAAAGCGGTTCAACGATTTTAATCACGGGTAATCACCGGCGCGAAATCCTGCACGAAGTGCGGGCTATTGCAAGCATGCCGGAGCGGTTGCGTGATAGGATTTTTGACCGCATTGTGAATATTATCATTTTGGTTCCCGGGAATCGGGAACTGGCTGAAGACATCGGCCATAGCTTTGCTCTGCGCATTCAACCTCGAAATCAAAGGATACGGGTGATTGGAGTTGCGGATGCCGCTGAGCTGGAACAAGAAGATGTACTCAAACTTTTGAAACAGGAGGAGCTTCATTATTTCGGCAGGGAAGAAGACGTAACGCCGGCCGTGCGATTGCTTATTTCGGATGATAATGCCGCGATCGACCGATGGATTAACTGGGCCTCCCGCGTTCACCGCGAGGTCGGCATCGCCGCTTAAAGTGCTCGCAGGGTTACATTTAATGTGAGTCAATGCGGTGCGTTAGCCAAAGATTTGATTTGGCAAAAGGTTGGTGTATACTGTCCAACTTCGGCAGCGCATCCTGACGTAACTACACGGAGTCATTTAGAATGGCAAAGTTGATTCTTTTACGCCACGGCGAATCGCAATGGAATCTGGAAAATCGTTTCACCGGCTGGGTGGATGTTCCTTTAAGCCCGAAGGGTGAAAAGGAAGCGGATGAGGCCGGCAGAAAGATTAAAAATTCCGGCATTGAAATTCACAAAGCCTACACCTCCGTTTTGAAACGGGCCATCGATACGCTCACGCGCGTGCTTAAGATAATCGGCAAGAATGGAATTCCAATTGCAAGGGACCAGGCGCTTAACGAACGGCATTACGGCGCGCTGCAGGGACTCGACAAGGCACAGACAGCCGAAAAATATGGCGAAGAGCAGGTGCACATTTGGCGCCGGAGCTATGACATTCCCCCTCCCAAAGATAAGACCGAGCTCAATCCCGAAGGCATGAGCGAAAGTCTGAAGGACACCGCAGCGCGAACGCTTCCTTATTTTCAAAACGCCATTCTGCCGGATCTGAAGAACGGAAAAAATGTGCTGATCTCCGCGCACGGGAACAGCCTGAGGAGCATTGTGATGTGTCTGGATAAATTGACCAAGGAACAGGTATTGAATTTAAATATCGGTACAGGTGTTCCCATTGTGTATGACATTGACGCAAAAGGCAATGTCGTGTCGAAAAAGGAACTGTGATGGCCAAAAGTTCTGCCGACGGAATTCGCTGGGATTTGGGCGATCTCTACAGCTCGATCAGCGATCCGAAAATTGAAGCTGATTTAAAGATGGCCAAAGAAAAAGCTCGGTTGTTTGAATCACGTTACAAACCTGCATTTCAAGAATTGTTACGTAATATGTCGTCATTCCCGCGGAAGCGGGAATCTAGAGATGTGGATCCCCGCTTCCGCGGGAATGACGAAAAGAAGATAGCATTGGTTGACGTATTTGATCTCGAAGAAGTGCTGCGGGCCTACATCGACATTGTCGAGCTTTCCACGCGGCCTTCGGTTTATGCCAGCCTTCTTTTTAGTTCCGACACCAAAAAGCCGGAGCATGGCGCGTTCATCCAGAAGATGCGCACCAGGGCTACCGAAATCCGCGCGCATTGCCTTTTTTGGGAAATTATTTGGAGCAGGCTCGATCCATCTGTAGCCGACGCATTGTCGAAGTGTCAGGCGCTTCAACCTTACGAGCATTATCTGAAAAAACTGCGTTCTTTCGCGCCCCACGTTCTGGAGGAAGGCGAAGAGAAAGCCATCGACATAAAAGAGAACACCGGAAGCCGGGCGTTTTCACGCCTTTTTGATGAAGTGGTCAATAACATCACATTTCGCGTTAACGTAAACGGGAAAATTGAGGAGAAGACCGAATCGGAAGCGCTGGCCCTGCTTCATTCTTCTGACCGTGCCCTGCGCCGAGAAGGGCATCGTTCACTTACGGAAGGTTTCAAAGAGAACGCGCGTATCTTGACCTATATTTTCAACATGATTCTGGAAGATCACCGCGCGTCGGCTAAGCTGAGGAAATACGATCATCCCATGGCCGGGCGCAATCTCGATAATGAAATTACGCTTGCGGCGGTTGAGAATCTCATCCGTTCTGCCAAATCCGCTTATCCTACCGTGGAGCGGTATTACCGGCTTAAGCGCAAGATATTGCAGTTGGACAAGCTTTATGATTACGATCGGTACGCGCCGATTTCGGAACGCGATCCGCATTGCGAATACCAGCGCGGGCGGGAAATTGTACGCACGGCTTACCATCAGTTTCACCCTGACGTAGGACGGATCATTGATCAATTTTTCACCAAGAAATGGATCGATGCGGAACTTCGACCGGGCAAACACGGCGGTGCATTTTCCTGCGAGACGCTTCCCAGTCTTCATCCCTATATTTTGACTAACTATGCCGATCGCGTTCGGGATGTGATGACACTTGCCCATGAGCTGGGCCACGGCGTACATCAATACCTGGCGCGCCCGGTCGGCGTTTTAGAAAGTCATGCTCCGCTTACGCTTGCGGAATGCGCTTCGGTTTTCGGCGAAATGCTTGTCTTCGATAAATGGATGGAGCAGGAGAAGGACGAGGAAGTGAAACTGGCCCTGCTTTCGAGCAAAATCGAAGATTGCTTTGCAACCGTCTTCCGCCAAATCGTGATGACGGATTTTGAGCTTAAAATTCACTTTGCCGTGGCCGAAAACGGAGAACTGACCACGGAGAAATTCTGCGATCTCTGGATGGAAGCGAACCGCCCCATGCACGGTGCCGCCGTGACATTGACGGAGGAATACCGGTATTGGTGGATCTACATTCCGCACTTTATCCACACACCCTTTTATTGTTACGCGTACGCGTTTGCACAGCTTTTGGTTCTCGCCCTGTATGAAAAGTACAAATTGGACCGCGACCGCTTTGTTCCCGGCTACACGAAATTGCTTTCGCTCGGCGGCTCGAGGACGCCGGAAGAGCTTTGCCGTCTGGTGGGAATCGATATTTCCGATCCCGAGTTTTGGAATCTGGGGTTGTCGCTCGTAAGCAAAATGGTGGATCAGGCGGAACAATTGGCGGCTAAACATGTCTAAGTTTGTGTCATTCACGCCCCCAATAGAGACATTCGGGGGCAGGCTCCAGCGGGAATTCAGATAAATAAATGGGCCCCGCTTTCGCGGGAGCGACAGAAAGCGCGCATGTCTAAGAAGAGCAGTTACAACATGGTTTGGATGGACATGGAGATGACCGGCCTTGAGCCGGAGCGGGACGTCATTCTGGAAATCGCGACTGTCATCACCGATAAAAATTTAAATATTCTGGAAGTCGGCCCGTGCCTTGTCGTTCATCACGGCGAAGCAAAGCTCAAGAAAATGGATAAGTGGAATACGGAGCATCACACGGCTTCCGGTTTGATCGAGCGGGTGCGCACTTCGAAAATCAGCACGAAAAAAGCCGAAGAACTCACGCTTGAATTCATCCGCAAATATGCGCGCCCGCGTACGGCGCCGCTCTGCGGAAATTCCATCGGGCAGGACCGCCGTTTCCTCTACAAGTATATGCCCCAGCTAAGCGATTATCTTCACTTCAGAAGTATTGATGTGACAACGGTCAAGGAACTGGCGCGCCGCTGGTATCCGGACCGCTCCCTCGGCCCCAAAAAGAAAAAAGTCCACCTGGCGTTAAGCGATATCCAGGAATCCATCGACGAGCTCCGGTATTACCGCGAGCATTTCTTTGTAAGAAACCTGTGAAAGCACCCTCCTCCTGTTTTCCGGTTTTGCTTTAAAAGTGTGCGTATTTGAGTAGAATATGGGTGTCTTAACTGGCTTTAAGCCGAAGGAGGCAAATATGGCTTTCGAAAATTCCCAACCTATTCCTGCACCGCTTGCTGCGGAGCAGACGTTTATACAACGTGTTTATCAATGGATGGCGCTTGGACTGGCGTTGACCGGCTTTGTCGCGCTCTGGGCGTCGAGCAGCCCTTCCATTATTAATATGCTGAGCGGGGGCGCATTCTGGCTCTTTGCGCTGGCTGAGATCGGTATTGTGATTTGGCTATCCTCTTCCATTCTGCGGATTTCGGCGACGGCCGCATCGGTTGGTTTTCTTGTCTACTCGGCCATCAACGGACTCACCCTTTCGTTCATTTTCTTGATTTACACGAGAGCTTCCGTTGCTTCAACGTTTTTCATCACGGCCGGTACGTTTGCTGCAGCCAGTTTTTACGGCTGGACCACGAAAAGGGATATGACCTCGCTCGGCGGATTTTTCATGATGGGGTTGATCGGGATAATCATAGCTTCCCTTGTAAACATTTTTCTCCGATCGCCGTTGCTTTATTGGATGCTGACGTATGTCGGCGTATTTCTTTTCATAGGTCTTGCGGCGTATGACGTTCAGCGATTGAAAGAGATCCATCATTCCGGCGTGGGCTCAACCGAGCAGGTGGCCATTCTCGGAGCTCTTCGGCTGTATCTGGATTTCATTAATTTATTCATTTATTTGCTCCGAATTTTCGGAAAGCGCCGCGATTAATTTCAAGTCCCTATTTAAGCACAAGCACATTCGTACGCCCGTCGGTCCAATGCACCTTGCTGCTTCGGAGAAAGGAATTTCCGCGCTCTCGTTCAACCGTCATTGCGAGGAGGCGAAGCCGACGAAGCAATCTACAAGCACTGAGATTGCTTCGGCCACACTTAGAACAACGCCTCGCAATGACGTTGCCAGAAAATGGATTCATATCGCAGAGACGTCGCTTCAGCGCTATTTCAAAGGGGATTCACAAGCATTTCGGAATATCCCTCTCGATATTCAGGGCACCCCCTTTCAAAAAAAAGTTTGGGCTGCTTTAAGGCGCATACCGCCGGGGAAGACATTAAGCTATGCTGAGATTGCAAGACGCATCGGCAGTCCCAAAGCTTTCCGGGCGGTGGGTACGGCTTGCGGGAAAAATCCGGTAGCGCTGATTGTCCCTTGCCACCGGGTTGTGGGTTCTGGAAAATCGCTCGGTGGTTACGCGGGCGGAATCCGGATTAAGAAGCAATTGCTCAAGCACGAAAATGCTTTGCATGATGCCGAACTCGCTATGAAAGATTTCCACAGCGTTGTGGAAATTACGTCCCATAACTAGAATTTCCTGCTATTTATCCCCCTATTCTTGTAATCCCGTCAAGCACTGGGTACGTTTTAATTAAGAAGGCTCTGTATGTTTGAACGGAGTCAAACAAAATAAAGGAGAAAGAATCCATGAATAGGGTTCAAAAAAAGGCTTTGAAGCTGCGCGTACGTTCTGGTTTGAAGGCTCGCAAAGTTGAGTTGAAGAAACTCATCGGTGCCAGCTCGCGTTTTCACTTCAAGAGCAACAGAGCGTACAAGGTTGCTTGCAGCTCTCTGAAGAAAGAGATTCGTTTCTACGCACGTCTTTGGAAACGCATCTAACTTTCTAGCTTGACGTAGCAAAGCCGTTGTGGAATATTCACAGCGGCTTTTTGTTTCTGCAGCGACAAAAATCTCAAATTTTCGCCTGCGGTGCCTGAATACGCAATTCAGGCGCGGCAGCGACAAAAATCTCAAATTTTCGCCTGCGGTGCCTGAATCGTAAATGAATACCACTCCTGATTTGGCTTGCGCATATGCATTCTTGGAAAAACTGAGGCATTGTGTGTGTTGTCCGCGCGAATGCGGTGTAAACCGGTTTACAGATGAACGCGGATTTTGCCGGAGCGGGGTTGACTTTTCCATCGGATCTATCTCAAATCACCGAGGCGAGGAGCCCGTTTTGTGCGGCGCCCGCGGCATCGCAAATGTTTTTTTTGCGCGCTGTAATATGCAGTGCGTATTCTGCCAAAATCATCAAATCAGCAGAACCAAGATACCCGTTCTTGCGTCGCCGTGGAATTTGGAAACGGTTGTTCACCGGGTCATTGAATTGCTGGATCAAGGCTGCCATATGGTAGGCTTTGTTTCTCCTTCCCACTTTATTCCTCAAATGCTCGCGATTATCAAAGCACTCAGGCTTTATGGACGCCGTCCTACCATTGTGATGAATACCAACGGTTACGACAAGGTCTCAACACTCCGTGAATTGGAGGAATGGGTGGATGTGTACCTGCCGGATATTAAATACCTCGACTATGAATTGGCCCGGCGCTGGTCGCTCACGCCAGACTATCCGGATGTGATCAAAGCTTCACTTAAAGAGATGTTTCGGCAGAGAGGTTCCACGCTTTGGCTGCGTGAGCAAGGCTTGGCCGAGAAGGGGCTCATTATACGGCATTTGGTTATGCCCGGCGCGGTTCAAAATAGTCTTCTTTGTCTCCGCTGGATAGCCGAGGAACTTTCCACGAACATCCATATTTCATTGATGTCTCAATATCATCCGACCGTTTGGGCGGAAGGGCATCCGCAGCTTGGCCGGACTCTCTATCGTGAAGAATATGAAGAAGTTGTGAATGAATTGGCCCGACTCGGTTTTTCAAACGGCTGGGTGCAGCCTCTCGAGGCCCACGACAGCTATAAGCCGGATTTCTCCAAGTCACATCCGTTTGAGCAAGAAACGGAAACGCCTTCCTTAATTCCGGCCGCAAGACAAGTCCTTGCCAATGCCGTTTAAGAACGCGTTCCACCTTCCTCTTGTTTAAAACGCCAATAGATTCTTGAGAGTTTCGTCCCTTTCTGATACCATACGCCCTATCTTTGGTGCCGGATATCCCAAAATTTTGGCAATAATAGCTCGAACAACCATACTTCGTGGCCGCCCATCAAGTAGCGGCGGCATCGCTTGAGGGATTGAATGGTGTACATGCCACGGTGTGGAATAAGGATTTCCCGTATTAACAAGAATAAACATATTCACCGGAAGGAGATTTTGACATGCGTAGCGGTTCGCGTTTACTAGCTCTCGCGTTTTGTTTTGGTTTGTTTCTAGCCGCAGGTTGCGCGCGCAATAAGGATTTGAGAAATCAGGTTTCAATGTTGCAAAATCAAGTCGTAGCTTTAACCGATGAGGTTGCTAATTTAAGTGATAACCAAACTGCGCTTGAGCGATCACTGCGTTCTGCCGAAGATCGCACACAACTGCAATCCACCCGCCAAACCAGAGCGCTTATCCCCGGCCCTGCCAGGACAGGCGGAGCTTCCAAGTCAGCCAGCGGTCAAGTTACGGTGAACAATGGAGTTTACCGCACGCCTTCGGGATTTGAGATGCCGCTTCGTCAAATTCAGGCTGCGCTCCAGAACGCCGGCTATTATCAGGGTAATGTAGACGGAAAACTGGGACCGGTTACGGAAGAAGCAGTCCGGCGTTTCCAAAACGATAACGGTTTGGAAACAGACGGAATTGTCGGCCGTAATACCTGGGCCCGTCTAAAAGAGTTTGCCTGATATCGCGAAACCGATTCCCGCGAAGATTTTTAATCGTTTCCAATTAATTTCGTTTTGAGCACGGAGTCCGATTTCCTGCGTTTACCTATTCCGACGGCGGTTTTACTTGCTGTGCCATGTATCGCTTTGATCGGCTGTTTCACACCTCCGGCACGTTCCGGAGAGGGAAATGGTCCTGGTCTTTCGGCATTGGATGAGAGCGTGCGCGGTTCCGTAATGGAGCGCGTGCTTGAAGAAGAGGTAGAGCTTCAAAAGGCGCGCAAAATGAGCGAGGAGATTGTACGTGAAAAATCGGAAGCACCGATTCTTTAAGCGTTTTTGGTTTTCCGTTTATTTCCTCTTGCTTTCGGGTTGTGCGGCTTCATTTTCGTATGTTCCGCTCTCCTCTTCATCCGGGAATGTTGATTTCGTACATGTTGCAAGCCGCCGGGAGCCGAATGCCGTGATTGTTCAGGGCACACTCGGCAATAATCTGGGTTTTCCCGTATACGATGTTGTGGTGCGGGGGGTTGGCTATGATCAGAGCGGACAGCCCGTATCTCTTGGCGCTACCTTGATACCCGGTGAATTGGAACAAGGGAAAGGCGCTCCGTTTGAAATCGCGTTTGAAACGGTTCCGGCGCGGATTGTTCAGTTTCAGCTCGAAGCTCAGACAACCCAGGTAGCTGACGCCGCGGATCAAGAGAGCGGCGGATTTACAAAGACCATTGGTATAGGCAGTTCTGCCGGCCGGATGGCCGAGTCTATTGCGAATGCTTCTCAGGATGCGGCAAGGGGATGGGGGGCAGCTGGAAATGTATTTGAATTTGCAAACCGGGCTTCCCAGACTTTTCAACCTGCCGTCGCGGGAAAATCCGGCCGCGATATTGTCACCGTTACGCACACCAGCCCTCTTTACCACGTTGCTGATTAAAAGTCGTTGCATAGGTCATTACGAGCCCGCCATGCTTTTTGGCGAACTCCTCGCAAAGACGCCCCGACTCATGAGTTCGTTTCTAACTCTTCTTTCCTCATGTGCCGAAAATATGTATTGGGCTTTTAATAAAATTGAGGGCTGGCGGCAGTGATCCATAAGCGGATTTTAATTGTTGATGACGAGATTGACATTTGTGAATCGCTGAGAACGCATTTTATCGAAAAGGGTTTTACCGTTGACATCGCGCACAACGGAAAAGAGGCGCTCGAAAAATTTCATGAGCACAGGCCGGACGCCGTTATTTTGGATATTTTCATGCCGGTGATGGACGGAATCACATTTCTTCGCGAGCTTCGTCAGGAAGAAGAAGAAAAAGGCAGCCGGTTTGTTCCCATCATCGTCATGACCGGCTGTTACATGGACAGTTTGGTCAGAGATCTGCCCATAACGGCTGTTGCGATCAAACCGGTTTTTTTTGAAGAACTGTTGAAGAAAGTAATTCGAAGTATCGAAGACACTCCCGCCTGAATGCTAATTCCTCGTTTGCTCCTTAGCTTGCGACACGCTTCTCAAAAAGCATAAAGAATCCAATTCCCACAAAGAGAAAATCCTTGATCAGCATTTGGCCGAATCGGGGAGAAAGAAGAAAGGGGAATTTGTCCCAGGCAAACTCTTTCAGCGTAAAGAGGAAGCTGAAGGATATCGCGCCGAGCATTAAAGCGACAAGTCCTGCCGCCCGGATCAGACGGCCGGAAAAAAGCCAGAAAGCGAAGAAAATTTCAAATCCGCCAAAAAGAATCGAAAAGGCCTGGAATCCAATCCAATTCTTGAGGAACGGAAGCCCGAGTTCGAATAGGGTCGGCATGGCTTCGTGCTGGGATGGCGCGAACTGGGTGATGCCCAGAAATAAAAACACGATGCCCAAAGTAGTACGCAGCATAAAACTTTGGCTGCGGCGGGGTCTTTCAACGACATTGTTTGTATTTTCTCCAGCCATAGCCTTATAAGTATCGGTTACCGGATTAAAAAAAGTAAGCTCGAATTTGGTATAATCTGGCACTGTAACCAAGTCCGGGTATCCGCCGAAGGCGGGTGGACGAGGCAGAAACTTCTTCCGAAGTTTCTGCACTCCCTTCGCAGACCCGCCATGCGGGTACCCCTGCTCGGTCGGAAATGGTTGAAGACGCAGTCGGAATACCATGATGGCTTCCTTAAACACCGGCTCTGAAATCGAATTGAATATTGACGGACTGACCTATGGTGACGGCGTGGGCCGGTTTGAGGGACGGGTCTGTTTTGTCCGGGGCGCATTGCCCGGAGAACGCGTGAAAGCCAGAGTTACGGTCCTCCGCAAGCAATTTATCCGGGCGGGAGCGGTATCTATTTTAAAGCCTTCCCCATCTCGAGAGGATGCTCCGTGCATTTACTACGGCGAATGCGGCGGGTGTCAGTATCAGCATGTTTCTTACGCCGAGGAGCTCCAGTGGAAGGAAGAACAGGTAAAGGAAAATCTGAGGAGGATCGGAAACGTTTGGCCGGAATGTTTAGAACCGATCGTGCCCAGCCCGGAGATCTACGGTTACCGGAACAGTATTACAGTTGCGCAGGGCGAGCTCGAAGGGAGACGGGGCTGGGGTTTTTATGCGCTGGATAATACGTCCATCATTCCGGTTGAAAAATGTCTGATCGCCCGTGCGGAGCTGAACCAATTTTTGCATGAGAGGGTAGGAGCGAAGGAGTTCCAGCATTTAACCGCACTTACCGTCAAATGCAATGAAAAAGGAGATGTTGTAGACGACTCGAGCGAGGTATTATTCCGCGTCCGCGTGCTCGAACGGGATTTCTGGGCAAGCTCGCGGGGATTTTTTCAAATCAATATTCCCGTGGTCGAACGCCTCATAGAGAAAATCCGTTCCTGGATATCTTCGCTTGAGAATTTTGAGCTCTTCGACGTTTATGCGGGCGTGGGACTCTTTGGCGTTTTATGCGGCGAAAAGGCCAAAGCGGTGTATGCGCTGGAGAGCCATCCCAGCAGTGTCCAAGGGCTCAGAAAAAATTTTCAGAGTTTCCGCAAGGGCTTTTATCAGATTTCTACCGGTACGGCTGAGAGTCGGCTGGGAAAACTTCTTGAGAAAGGTAATAAGGGAGCGCATCGCGTGGTGATTCTTGATCCGCCGCGGGAAGGATTGTCAAAAGGTATGATCGAAATATTAAAACGGGATAAGACCATTTCGCACTTGATCTATATTTCGTGCGAACCGAGCCGGCTTGCCCGCGATCTAAACCTGATTTGCGGCGGTCGGGAAATAATTGCGGGAAACGCCGCCCGGCCGCCCGGCCGCTCGTATCGGCTGGTTTCCGTTGCTCCTTTTGACATGTTTCCGCGCACCAAGCATGTCGAAGCCGCCGCTCTCCTGATTTCCAAATCGTAACTCCTCTACTGTTTTTTTTCAATATGTCGTAGGCGCAGCTGGCCGCAGGCGCCGTTCACGGAACTGCCTTTGGAGAAACGCACGGTGGCGGGAATGCCGGCCCGGATGAGTTTTTGCTCGAATCCGCGGATTGTTTCAAGCGCCGGCCGCTTTTGCGGGTACTCGTCAATGGGATTGTAGGGAATCAAGTTTACCTTGGCTTTGCGGCCTTTTAACGCCGAAATGAGCGCGCTCGCGTTCGTCTCATCCGTGTTCACGCCGCCAATCAAGATGTACTCGAACGTAATGACGCGGTTTGTCTTCTCGGTGTACTTCCAGCACGCTTCGAAAAGTTCTTTCGTGGGGAATGCCTTGTTGACAGGCATGATCGAAGTTCTTACCGAATCCACGGCGCTGTGAAGCGAGACCGAAAGTTCAAAAGGCAGGTTCTGTTCGGCAAACCATAAAATTTTCTTAGGGATACCCACCGTAGAAATGGTGATCCGGCGCTTGCCAATGCCGCGTCCGCTTGGGTGATTCAGGGTCTTAAGCGCGCGGAGAAGGTTGTCCGCATTGTCAAAAGGCTCTCCCATGCCCATGATCACGATGTGGCTGATTCGTTCAAAGGGATTCAGCCGCTCGGCCGAGAGAACTTCAGAGATGATTTCATCGGCCCCGAGATTTCTCTCAAATCCGGCCTGTCCGCTTGCGCAGAATGTGCAGCCGAATTTACAGCCTACCTGAGTGGATATACAAAGCGTCCTGCGGCTTTCCGTGGGAATGAGCACTGCTTCTACGGCATCTTTACGGGGCGTTTCGAAAAGCCACTTGATGCTTCCGTCATTGGCCTTTTCGGCCGAAACCGGATTAAGCGTCGTAATCAAGTATGTCTGCTCAAGCGTATCGCGGAAATCCTTGGGCAGATTGGTCATTTCAGCGAATGAAGCGGCCAGTTTGCCGTGCAGCCATTCGAATATCTGGTCGGCGCGGTATTTCGGCGGTCCGATTTTTTCCGCGAGTTCTTCCGGCAACAAACCGAGTATGGGCGTCTTGATTGTCATGGCCGCAATTATCCCATAGAGCCTCCGGCGTAGCAATGTGGAGGCGGTTCGGATAAAATACCGCGCCATGCGGAAAAGAATCGTTCGACCCAGAATACTCCTGGCCTCAAAATCACCGCGTCGCCGCGCCCTTCTTAAAAGCGCCGGGTATCGGTTCAAGATCATTGATGCGTCATTTGCAGAAAGACTGGATCATCAGCTCAGCCCTTCGCAAAATGCCATGCGGATTGCCCGCGGGAAGGCGGAACGTGCACGGGTGAAGGTCCGCTCGGGATATGTGGTTGGCGCAGACACATTTATTTATTTCCGCGGGAAAATAATCGGAAAGCCGCGTGATTTAAACGATGCCTGCCAGATATTAAAATTACTTTCCGGAAAGGCGCATTACGTTTATACGGGCTTGGCTATTCGAAGTCTCTCAAGCGGCAGAATCCGCACTTCCTACGCAAAATCCAAAGTAGTCTTTAGAAAGCTTTCCAGCTCCGTTATTGAAGATTATGTACGCCGCTTTCGGCCGCTCGACAAAGCCGGAGCTTACGCCATTCAGCAGGACGGGAGGAAGCTGATCAAGGCTCTTTACGGTTCGCGGTCAAACGTCGTCGGACTGCCTGTTGAATTGCTCAAGTCTGAGTTGAGGAAATGTGTAAAGGCCGATGCTTCAGCTTGAGAAAAGCCAGCGCGAGTAAAAGCGTTCCCCAAGTGATCGAAGAATAAAAGTGGGCCTGCATTCTAATACTCCGGACAGGGGAGCTTGGCAGCACAGTGGCCAGCACGAAAAATCCTGCCAGAAGGGCCAATACCGGAAAGTCCCTTCCCCCATTTCGAAATAGATAAATGAGAATAACCATGATGGGCAGCAGCAGATTGACGAACGCATATTTCCAAGCCACGGGGAATATGAGCGTTACCGCAAGCAGAATCCCGCAGAAATCTACAAATGTTGCGGAAAAACCGTAGGGAGATTGAGAAATACGCTTGTTGGCTCTAGCCAGGAAGGCAGCATAAAGTATTGCGCCAAATATGGCGTAAGTTAATTTGACGAGTTCAATAGGCGCTCTGAGCGTAGCGAAACCCAGTTCGGTCATGTAGGCGCTTTCCTGCCTGGAGACCAACCGGTGAATTGCGGCAAAAAGCGATTGATTGGCCTGCCCGGCAAGAAAATAGTGGTCGTGCGCCTGGCGCGTCCAAACGATCCAGTCTCTTAACGTTTTGAAGCCATCCGGGAAGCCGTTCAATGTCCACGGAACCAGCAAAAGCACGACCAAGCTTATCAAGCTACCTGCCAGACATTTGAACTCCCTGCGCCATAATAGAAACGGCAGTATGAGAATGGAAGTTACTTTTGTGAGAATGGAAATGGCAAGGCAAACTCCGGCCGCGCAGGGCCGGTTTTTCTGAAGGAGCAGCCAACCGCATAAGAGCCAGAAAAGAAGGAAAATATTGGCCTGACCCTTATCGAAATTGGCCATTACGAAATTCGGAATGAGAATTAAACTTGAGCCGTAAAGCCAAAGGGGCGTCGGCGATCCGGCCAGCCCGGACTTATCCGCAAGTTCGCGCCCCCAATGGAGAATGGCAAGAAACTGCGTGATCATGAGGATCTGCCATAAAAAGTAGGCCGCTTGTTTTGGAAGGATCGTAAGCGGCGCCATGAGCAATGCGAAAAAAGGCGAATAACGGAAAGAAGGCTCCTCGGGATCAAAATAGAGAGGCGCACCGGTTCTCAAAGCAAGCCCGCCCTTGAAGTAACTGTGAAAATCCCCGTAGTTTTCCTGAAGCATGTCTTCTACTCCCCGAAAAACAAGGAAAGAAATGAACAGGAGAGCAGCCGTCAAAAGCAGTTGGGCGTCCGTCGGCCTTTTCATGAAGCGACATTATACAGACCATTGTTAAAACTGGAATGGTTTTTTGATATACTCGTAGGGAATGATTTTGATCGAAAGGAGAAAAATTGGTATCGGAAACCGTAGAGGTTAAGGGCCATATTATTGATTCGCTTGTTCTGCCGAAGATTCTGGACACGATCCTTGCCGTGCCCAGTGCGCGTTTCGATATCGAAGATGTGCGCATCGGCCGGAAAAAATCCGATACGAGCTATGCCCGTCTGACGATCTCGGCACCGTCACGTTCCGTTCTGGATAAACTGCTCCTAAAGATTGAACAAATGGGCGCCCAGCCCACTCAAATCCGTGAAGTGAAATTGGCGCGTGCGCCAAAAGACGGCGTGTTTCCGGAAAGATTTTATTCCACGACCAATTTGCCTACCTCCGTTTATTTTAGGAAAGCTTGGCGGCCTGTACTTCACATTGAAATGGATTGCGCAATACGCGTTGAGAAAGCTACCGGACGCGCCTCTACCGTTCCCATGAGTGATGCGAAGAAAGGGGATCTTATTGTCGCGGGTCAGTCAGGTATCCGGGTGACGCCGCTTGAGCGCGAAAGGAACCGGGAAGTTTTCCAGTTTATGGCGAGCTCCGTGTCATCCGAAAAACCCAAGGTGAGATTAATTCACGCGTTGGCGGAAGAGATGCATCAAATCAAGGCCGGGGGAGGGAAAATTCTTTTTGTGGCCGGGCCCGCCGTTGTTCACACGGGCGCCATTCCTTATTTCGTGGACCTTGTTGAACGCGGATATGTTGACGTTTTGTTTGGGGGAAACGGCTTGGCAACACACGATGCGGAATCAGCCATTCTAGGGACATCTCTGGGAGTAGATCTTAAGAGTGGTAAATCGACGCAGAGCAGTCACGATCATCATATGCGGATAATCAACCGCATGCGCCGTTTGGGCGGCCTTCGCCAAGCCGTTCAAAAGGGCGTTCTTAAATCAGGTCTCATGTATTCCTGCATGCAACGCGGAGTACGGGTGGTTCTCGTCGGTTCCGTCCGGGACGACGGCCCTCTGCCCGATGTGATTACCGACATGCTTGAAGCTCAAAACGAAATGCGTCGCGCACTTGCCGGCGTCGAGCTTGCCGTTATGATCGCGAGCACGCTTCATTCCATTGCAACGGGGAACATGCTTCCGGCAACCGTGCGGACGGTTTGCGTGGATATCAATCCGGCCGTCGTTACCAAGCTTTCCGACCGCGGCACATTTCAAAATGTCGGTTTGGTGACGGACAGCGAATCTTTTCTCCGCGAACTGGCTAGACAGATCCGGAATTTTCCCTCGTTTGGTCGAAGACCGGCAAGCAAGCGATAGTTGTATGAGACTTCCCGTTCCACATCTCATCATGTCGCGGCCGGAATATTTCCGTGTGGCGTATGAAATAAATCCGTGGATGCGCATTAGCCATCAGCCGAATCTGAAGAAATCGGCCAGGCAATGGCAGGAATTGTTGAAGGTGTTGACGCGCGACGCCAAGGTGAAAGTTTCACTGGTGCCTCCCGTGACTAGTTGTCCGGATTTGGTCTTTACCGCCAATGCGGGTTTTATCTCGGGGAGGGAGATTCTGGCCAGCCGGTTCCGCTATGCAGAAAGACGGAAAGAGGAACCTCATTTTAGGCGGTGGTTTAACCGGCAGGGCTATCGAGTCCGGAATATTCCTCAAGGAATTTTTTTTGAAGGTGAAGGGGACCTTCTCTGCCACGGAGGACAGCTTTTTCTCGGGTACCGCTTTCGATCGGAATCAAAAGTTCATCGGGTGATCAGTGCCTGGCTTCACGAACGGGTCCTTCCGCTCGAGCTTGTCGACAAGCGCTTTTACCATTTGGACACCTGCTTTCTTCCGCTAAATGCGAACACGCTTCTTTATTATCCCGGCGCCTTTGACGCGTATGCGCGGCGGGTGATTCAAAGCTTCGCTCCAAATCCCGTTGCCGTGACGGAAAAGGAAGCTGTGAAATTTGTATTGAACGGCGTTGTTGCGGGAAAGACATTGGTGACCAACGAGGGCTTCAGCACGAAAACCAAACGGATGATCCGGAGCCAGGGTTTTCGCCTGATCGAGCTTGATTTATCCGAGTTTCATAAATCGGGAGGATCGGCAAAATGTTTGACGCTGTACGCACCGGCCAGGCGCTGTGATCGGTAAAAGGAACTGTGTGATTCATAATTTCGTTCGTTTCTCCACAAAAATCCCGCTTTTTATCGGTGCGCTTATTTGCTGGGGCGCCGGCCTTCTGGGTATTGTTCACTGGTCGTACAATTTCCAGTATGATTCTGATTTTCCGGCGCTTTCGCAGATTCAGAAGGCGCTTTTTGTGGTCATCATCTTTTATTTCGGCAGTGGTTTGCTGATCGCGCTTCATTTGGAAGAATGGACGCATGTTAAAAGACATCGGCTGCTCAGAATTCCGGCCACGGCCGCGCTGGCCAGTCTGCTACTCGGCACTGCCATTTGGGCCAGGCCTCTGGCCCCCGATTGCAGCGAGGTGCGCCGCCGCATGAAGGATTCCGGCGTGGCGTACAATGCAAGAGAGGGGGGACTTTTGGGCGGAATCAAGATTGACGAACCTTCTGGCGATCGATTGCGCCCGGAGGCAAGCCAGTTGGCATGGTGGGGCAAATTTGAAAAGCCTTTCGAATACTGGGGCAGTCCCGATTTAACTTCGCATTGGTTTAATCCGGAAGGTCAGCCGGTTGCTTCTATCGAAGTGGATACGGAAAAGTGTAAGCTGGCTAAAGCGGTAATAAAACAGCAGGGCTTTCAGCCGGGTGTTTGGCGTGTAGACGTGGTGTGTGAAAAGGACGGGAGTTTGATCGATCAAAGGCAATTTGCCGTAGGCCACCTCCCTCTGATCCCGCCCGACGTGCAGGTTGTAAGCGGCCCGGTTTCCGCTAACAGGAGTCAAAAGATTGAAGTAGAATAAAACGTAAGATGCTTTGAGGAAATGACTTAAGGATTTGATTAAATAGTCTTATAAAGTATTGAATTTCCTATAAAACAGTGCTAGAATTTCGATAAATTTATTAAGAGATTCCAACGCTAAATCCCGTTGTTGCCCGGTTCGATACAGCGGGATGATTTTTTTGTGCTCATGCGCGGTAGATTTAAAAAGCGGGGGGGGATCCTAAAACAGCGGATGCAGGGAGTAAATTTGTTTTAGGAGGAGAAAAACATATGTTGATAAGTAGAACATTACCTTATTTCGCAGTTTTAGCTGCATTCATGATCGCAGTTCCGCAGATGTCCTCGGCGGAGACAATGGATACTTCCGTCGCGATGTCCGCGCCTTACCCGGGTCTGCCTACAGGAGTTCAGTTTGAATTAAAGACCGATGAGAACGGAAGAGCAATTTTAGCGACGATATTGTGTGAAAACTCAACGGCGTCCGACATTCAAATCTCGGTAATAGGGGGCGTGGTCTATGCGGAAAATTCGCATGTTTATCCGGGTACTCAGTATGTCATAGCTGAATCCGAACTCCTCGAAGGCAAATACCGTGTGCCCGCGCACAGTAAAGTTGTTATCTCGCATGTATCGCTTCACGTTCGCCCGGTTGTATCGAGTTCCGATGCAGCAGCACTGGCCGAAGATGCCGCATCTACCCTAGCGATCCTGCCGTTCACGGACTGGCTTGTTCGGGCAAAGCTGGATGTCTTTCCGCTGATTGCGGAGCTGATTCCCAATGATGAGCATATCATTCAACTTACCTTTCAGCCCGTTACCGTTATTGTTGAGGATACCATTCAAATGGACTATCGCTGGGGCCGTTTGGATGTGATCATGAATGCGATTAAGCGGGTTAATTCAAGTGTGGTGTCCACGCAAAGCGCCGTGTATGATGCCGGTCCTCAGTTGAAAGCGCCCGTTCAAGCGACTGCTGTCAGTACGACCCATGCAACAAAAACAGAAGCTCTTGCGCGCTCCAGCCGTTAAGATGGATTTTGAATGAACTATTTATTTTTGGAGGTGATCCCACTAGAGAAAATTGATGCTGTGATTTAGTTCTCCAAAGGTGGTGATACTTGAAGGGCGTCCTGAACGGACGCCCTTCTTAATTTCCGCAGCGACGAGAATTCCAATTCTCGCCTGCGGTGCCGTTTGCGGACTGGACGGAATGCGTATCTTAGGCTATAAAGTAAGCCGTCGCAAATACAGATTGCGCTTGTTGACTACTAAAAAGGGAGACCTTATGAGATCTTTCACCTTCATCTTTGCATTGCTTGCTGTTTTTGTACTCGCCGGATGTGGTGTGCCCTTTGACAAGCATAAAGAAATAGTGGCGGAAATGCTCACACAAATCCGCGAGCTGGGCGCGCAGGTGACGGCTCTTGAGCAGGCCAAAGAAGCTGAAGTAACCGCAGTTCAAAAAGATGCCGAAGTCCTCCAGGCGAAGCTGGATGAATCGGCTTCGGAAAATGAAAACCTGAAAACCGATTACGCGGCATTGGAGGAGAAAATCAAGGAATTGGAAGAAGCTAAGGCGAGTTTGGAAAAACAACTGAATCAGGATGAAGAAAAAAAGAAAGACAGGAAAAAAGTCAAAACCATTATAGAAGCCAAAGCCGGGGAGTAAGTCCGGACGTGAAACCGAAGCATGTCTGTGTGTTTGGAAGTTCAAAATGCCGGGAAGGTAACGCCGGCTATGAAACAGCGTATGCGTTGGGCCGGGGCATTGCCGAACAAGGCGGCGTGGTTGTCAACGGCGGTTATGGCGGAGTCATGGAAGCCTCAGCTAAAGGCGCCAAGTCGAGAAACGGCAGGACCATCGGCATTACCACAAAAGAGTTCAAGAGTACCTGCAACAAATTTATCGACGAAGAAAGAAAAGTAAACAGCTGGCAGGAGCGCGTTTTTGCGCTCATGTCCACGGCGGATGCTTACGTCATATTGGACGGCGGAACCGGAACGCTCGTCGAGTTTTCGGTCGTCGTTGAAATGATGAGCAAAAAGTTGATTCCAAGAAAACCGGCCATCATTTACGGACCGTTTTGGCGGAGTGTTAAAGACATCCTGGAAAGAAATTCTGAAATCAAACTGGGATTTATAGAAACCGCCGGCACGGTTGACGAAATGATCCGGTTTCTATTTAAGAACAGCGCGCACGATATTAAGACAAAGTGAAATTAAAAGATTTTCATTACGAACTCCCCGAATGTTTTATCGCACAAAGACCGGTTCCCGAGCGCGACCGGGCCCGCCTCATGGTTCTGAACCGCAGGCGGCGAAATGTCGAACACCATTTTTTTTATGATATCCCCAAATTTTTCGAGCCGGGCGATGTCCTGGTTTTAAATGATACGAAAGTTTTTCCGGCAAGGTTGATTGGTCATAAGCTAAATTCCGGGAAAGTTGAAATCCTGCTTTTGAAGAATATCGGAGGAAATGATTGGGAAGCGCTCGTGCGTCCATCCAATAAATTTAAGAAGGGAGCGCGCGCCTCCATCAGCCGGAATGGTTTTACGGCGGAAGCGTTGAATGATCATCAGAGCGAAAACAGCCATCGCTTGGTGCGTTTGCATTCCGAAGACGGCGAAAATGTGGAACAGAAGATTAGCGCGCACGGCCATATGCCCTTGCCGCCCTATGTGAAACGCGCTGATACGGCGGAAGATCGTGAGCGCTATCAAACGGTTTTTGCGAGAGCAACGGGGGCTGTTGCGGTTCCTACCGCGGGTTTGCATTTCACGCCGGCGCTCCTCAATAACCTCGGCAATATGGGCGTTTCGATAATACTCATTACGCTTCACGTGGGATACGGCACGTTCAAGCCGGTTACAAGCGAGCGGCTTCAGGACCACAAAATGTATGCAGAGACATTCTCCATTTCGGAGGAGGCTGCGGATACCATTAACCGGCGCGAAGGGCGGCTCATCGCTTGCGGAACGACGGTTATCCGGGCGCTTGAGTCGGCGGCTAATTCAGATGGAAAAGTCAGCGCGATGTCCGGCGAGACCGATATGTTCATTTATCCACCCCACCATTTTAAAACAGCCGATGCGCTCATTACTAATTTTCACCTGCCGCATTCAACCCTGCTCATGCTTGTTTCGGCTTTCGGCGGCCATAAAAATATTATGAACGCCTACGAAGAGGCGAAGCGTTACGGCTACCGGTTCTATTCCTATGGCGATGCCATGTTTCTCGAGCGGAGCTAAAATGACTATGAAAAAGACGAAAGCAGAAACCGGTTTCTCTGTGACAAAGAGCAGGGAGGGGCTTCGCCTTGGGTATATGGAGACTCCGCATGGCGGACTCGAAACGCCCGTATTTATGCCGGTAGGGACGCAAGGCAGCGTGAAAACATTCACGCCGATGGAATTGGAAGAGCTCGGCTCAAAAATCATTTTGGGCAATACCTATCATTTGGTGGTGCGGCCCGGATTGGATGTCATAGAGAAAATGGGCGGTCTGCATCAATTTATCAGCTGGCCCGGAGCCATTCTTACGGATAGCGGTGGGTATCAGGTGTTTTCGCTGGCAAAACTTCGCAAGGTAACGGAGGAAGGCGCGGTTTTTAATTCACATTTTGACGGCAGACAGATCTTCTTCACACCGGAGAATGTTGTTGAGATGCAGGAAAAATTTGGTTCCGACATCATGATGCCTCTCGACGAATGTCCTCCTTATATCGATGACCGGAGCGTAGTTAAAAAAGCCATGGAGCGGACGCTGGTCTGGGCCCGGCGATCCAGAAAGGCGCGGCGTGATTTTCGCCTGGCCCTTTTCGGAATTATTCAAGGCGGGCATTTCGATGAGTTGAGAAACGAAAGTCTCGAGCGGACGGTTGAAATGGAATTTGACGGCTATGCGCTCGGCGGTTTAAGCGTGGGGGAGCCGGCCCCGCTCATGTATGAGATGGTCGAAAAATTTGCTCCCCGAATGCCGTGGGATCAACCGCGGTATCTGATGGGTGTGGGCATGCCGATCGATATTTTAAGAGCCGTTGCTTGCGGAATAGATATGTTTGATTGCGTAATTCCCACCCGCTATGGCCGGAACGGGTCCGCCATAACGCGCGGCGGGCTTCTGGTTGTCCGCAACGGTTTGTACAGCGAGGATCCAAAACCGCTCGATGAGCGTTGCTCATGCAAAGTTTGCCTGCGGTTTTCCCGCGCTTACATCCGCCATCTTTTGAACGCGGAGGAAATTTTGGGTCCGCGGCTTGTTTCCTATCACAATTTACATTTTTTCCTGAATCTGCTTGCCGATATCCGGCAACATATTCAGGCAGGAACATTCACGCAGTTCCACAAAGATTTCTCTTCGGGCTACGACGCCGCCCAACGATAAATTGTTTGATACCGTGCTGTAAGTCATTATCCTATGCGGTCTTACCGGCAAAGTCTTATAAATAACCCGCTTGAATATATCTCCGTGCGTTGGTAATATATCGTTCAATCTCCAAGAAAGGAGCAAGGGCGTTACCTACTGAAAAGGCGACGCCTTTTTTGTGTTTAAATTGCTTGTGTCTTTTATCAAGTTTCCAAAGCCTTTTTGGTTTCGCGCGATAGCTGTCCTTCTCGCACTTTCTCTGCCGGCTACGGAACTCTATGCCTATGTGCCGTCACTCGCCATTCCTTTTCCTGCCGGCCCGGCAGCAATCTTGGTTGATCAAATCACCATTCCGGGCGAAATCGGCACCATCGAGGAGGTCTACCAAGGTAAGTCAAATCAGTTTGTCATTTTCATTCAGGATGCCCACGTAAACTACAGCGCTCAGAAGAGCATTGCTTCCATCATCGCGTATCTCACCGCCGAGCACGGCATTTCGCTTGTAGGTCAGGAAGGTGGCGAAGGCGAAATAGACACCACCCTTCTTCACGCCTTTCCCATTCAGGAAGTCAAAGAAAAAGTCATGGACCGTTACCTCCGCCGCGGGGAGATCGGAGGGGCCGAATATCTATCCATTACGGGCAAAGAAGAATTCAACCTGGTCGGCGTAGACGAGCGAAAACTCT
>JACQQS010000046.1 GCA_016206925.1 Candidatus Omnitrophota bacterium | reverse complement strand
GAAGCCGGCCTTACGTTTATCAAAGAACGAAGCAACGGATTTTTTAGCACGATCGCCAAGTTTCGCGGCAGCGTATTAAGCCGTTTTCCGCTTTCTGAAAAATTGCCTGCTTCGAAAAATTGACAATGCGATGGTTTGGGCGTACACTTCTGCCTTGTTTTTACCGGTCTTATCTTATGGATATGCAGCGAGGTGAAAAACCCGAAATATTCACTCTTGGGAATCCTATTTATTTCCTAATTTGAGATGTAGCAGGACGGTAGAGTAACCACCTGACGGGGAAGATTTAAAAAACGCCTTTTGTTTTGAGTTGCAACGCTAAGCCGGGTGTAGCTTGGAACAATAAGGCGTTTTTCTTTTTGTGACCAGATGCTTTATCCAAAACTTTTTACTACTCTAAGAACCTATTCGAGAAGCGAATTCGTTTCCGACTTGATAGCAGGTGTGATCATCGGGATCGTAGCGCTCCCGCTCGCCATCGCTTTCGCTATAGCTTCCGGGGTTTCTCCCGAACGCGGTTTAATTACAGCGGTAGTTGCCGGCTTTTTAATATCTGTATTGGGCGGGAGCCGCGTCCAGATCGGCGGACCCACCGGTGCGTTCGTTGTTATCGTTTATGCCATTGTGCAAAAACACGGCATGGACGGTCTTCTCGTAGCGAATCTCATGGCCGGTGTCATTCTTATTTTCATGGGCATAGCCCGATTCGGCGGCGTCATTAAATTTATTCCGTATCCGGTCACCATCGGCTTTACCAGCGGAATTGCTCTCATCGTATTTTCCTCGCAGTTAAAGGATTTTCTGGGTTTGCAAATGGGGGAAGTGCCGGCTGATTTTATGGCCAAATATGCCGCTTATTTCAAACACATTCGTTCCGTAAATGGTTATGCTTTAGCGGTAAGCGCTCTTTGCGTTTTGATCATCCAAGGATGGAAAAAAGTTTCCAGAAAGATCCCGGGTTCCCTCGTAGCTTTGGTTGTTTGTACCGCCGTCGTTCAAATTTTCCGCCTTCCTGTTGAAACCATCGGAAGCAGATTTGGAGAAATTCCGCATATGCTTCCGGCCCCTCAGTTCCCGAAATTTTCAATAGAACTTGTTCGGCAAATGATCCCATCGGCGACAACGATAGCCATTTTGGCGGGCATCGAATCGCTTCTCTCAGCGGTCATCGCTGACGGCATGATCGGAGGACGCCACAGATCGAATATGGAGCTTATTGCGCAGGGCATAGCCAATATTGCATCGCCGCTCTTCGGCGGGATGCCGGCCACGGGTGCCATTGCCAGGACAACAACCAATATTCATAACGGCGGGCGAACTCCGGTTGCCGGAATTATTCATGCACTAACCCTTCTTTCACTTATGTTTTTTTTCGGTAAATGGGCTGTTCTGATTCCGCTTCCGTGTTTGGCGGGAATTCTTGTGGTTGTCGCATATCATATGAGCGAATGGCATTCCTTCTTCATGGTTCTTAGAAGTCCGCGGAGCGATGTCATCGTGCTGCTTACCACGTTTGGGTTGACCGTTCTTGTGGATTTAACGGCGGCTATTCAAATCGGCATGGTTTTAGCTGCATTCTTGTTTATGCGGCGCATGGCGGTGGTCACCAATATCGGTATGATCACGCGTGAGTTGAAGGATGAGGAAGAAGTCGACGATCCGAACGCGATTAACAAAAGAGAAGTTCCGGAAGGTGTTGAAGTATACGAGATCAACGGCCCGTTTTTCTTCGGTGCGTCATACAAATTTTTGGAGGCTATGAAAATAGTTTCCGGCAAACAGCCGAAAGCGCGGGTTATTCGAATGCGTAATGTAAACGCAATCGATGCTACCGGAATGCATGTGATCAAGGAGGAATTCCTTAATTCCAGGAAGAAAAGCATCGCGTTTATCCTTTCTGAAATTCACGCCCAGCCGTTGATAGCATCCGACCGTTCGGGGCTTCTTGAGCTTATTGGCGAAGAAAACGTTTTTGGAAATATTGACGATGCGCTTAACCGCGTGCGCGAAATTCTGGGTCTCCCAAAGATGCCGCGTCCCACACCGTTTGTTCCTGTTGTGAAAAGGGAAGGGCTTCGCTAGAATACCCACCTATGCCGAAATTTGCATCGAAAGAGATAAAGACGACCATTGACGCCGTGAGAAAAGGCGCTCTTCTTGCGCGCGAAATGCGCAAGAAGGCGAACATTTCCCCGCTGCTAAAGGCGGATAACTCTCCGGTTACGGCAGCAGATTTTGCCGTTCAGGCGCTCATTGCGAGCATTCTCGAAAAACAATTTCCGAACGATCCTTTGGTTGCCGAGGAAAACAGCGCGTTTCTCAGGACCGAGGAGGGAAATGCCACGCTGAACACCGTTAAGAAATTTGTTCGTAGGAAAGCAAAAAAGGCGGTCCGGCGGAAGATCTTGGAGTGGATTGACCGAGGTACCGCCCAGCCCGCCAAGCGTTTTTGGACGCTCGATCCCATCGACGGCACGAAAGGATATATCCGGGGAGATCACTATGCGGTGGCACTTGCATTGATCGAAGACGGTGAGGTAAGCGTCGCTGCTCTGGGTTGCCCCATTCTGAAGGATGCAAAGGGAACGGACAAGAAAGGTCTCGGATCCATTATTCTTGCCGTTAAAGGAAAAGGCTGTTGGTATGGACCATTGATTAAGAAGAAAGATTGGAAACCACTCAAGGTTTCGTCGAGGAGCGATACGGAAGAAGCTGTTCTTTTGAGATCCATTGAGGAAAATCAGGTCATGGGGCCGTATGCCGACAAACTCGTTCAGACGTTGGGAACGCTCCAGCCGGCCATTTGGATGGACAGCCTCGCTAAATATGCGGTCATAGCCTCCGGAGCGGGCGATATTCTTTGCCGCATTCCTGTATCGGGCAAGCCCGGCGATGGTGAGCACATCTGGGATCAAGCATCGGGCGCGCTGGTGATTGAGGAGGCGGGAGGCAAGGTCACCGATTTGGATGGAAATTCATTGGATTTTACAGCGGGCAAGAGACTGGTGCGCAATCGCGGGATTCTTGCTACAAACGGCCATTTTCATAAGAAAGTTCTTGAGGCCGTTCGGGAAATCCATGCCCAAATCAAAAAATAACCCACCCACCCGAATCTGTTGTACAGAATTGGCTTAGATCAACCTTGACACCTCCTTTTTAGTTAACTAGGATAGGCATGTCTTAAGCAATTTCTCAAGAGAACGGCCAAATCCGACCTGTCTTAAATGATTTCCGGGAGCTTGAAATGCACGAAAAATCCGCTGACCATTACCGGGTTTTGACCATTATTCTGGGCGGCGGGCGCGGATCCAGATTGTTTCCTCTTACCAAGACACGCTGTAAGGCCGCCGTTCCGATGGGCGGTAAATACCGGCTTATCGATATTGTTTTAAGCAACTGCATACATTCACACCTGCATCATATTTTCATTCTGGCTCAATATCTGGGCCGAAGCCTCCAGCGCCATATCATCCAATCTTACCGGTTTGACCAGTTTTCGGACGGGTTTGTGGAAATTCTATCAGCTGAGCAAACGCTTACGGATTTTCTCTGGTATGAAGGAACAGCCGATGCGGTTAGAAAAAATATTTCGCGCATCGAACATTTCCAGACCGAGAATGTTTTGATTCTGTCTGCCGATCATCTTTACCGGATGGATTACAGAAAGATGATTGACTATCATATTGAAAAAGGAGCCGATCTTACTGTTGCTGCTACGCCGGTCAATGATGATGAAGCGCCTCGAATGGGGATTTTACAGGTGGATCGCAATGATAAAGCGCTCAGTATGGTTGAGAAGCCCAAGGATCCGGGCAAGCTTGGAACTCTTCGCTACCGGTCCGAAGGTCAGAAGGGGGAAAAGTATCTGGCTTCCATGGGTATATATATTTTCAAAAAGAAGTTTCTGCTTGAAGCGCTTAAATCAGGCGCTGCCGAAGATTTTGGTTCGCAAATCATCCCCGAAGTCATCGAAAAAGGAAATGTTTTTGTGTACAAATTCGATGGCTACTGGCGCGATGTAGGTACCATGGCTTCGTTTTTTGATGCCCATATTGACTTTACCTCAAACCTTCCACATTTCGATTTTTATCTTGAGCATGCCCGCGTTTTTACCCGCCCGCGATTTTTGCCTCCTGCCAAATTGTTGGATTGCAAGGTTTCCAAGTGCATTATCGGTGAAGGCAGTGTTATTGAAGGAGCGGAGATGATCGAAAGCGTGATCGGCATCCGGTCTATGATACAAGGTTCTACGCTGATACGCAGAAGCATTGTGATGGGTAACGATTATTATGAAAGGTTGTACGACACCGGATTCATAAGACCCATGATCGGAAAGCATGTGACGATCGAGCGTGCAATCATCGACAAGAACACCGTGATCGGCGACGGTTGTGAAATTCGCGGCACGGAGGTTCCCATGAATGAGGACGGTACCGAGTACTACATCCGCGACGGCATCGTAGTCATTCCTTCCAATACCACCATAGCCCCTGGGACGAAAATCATCGCCGGGGCGTCCAAGGAAATAAAAGTTAAGTGAGTTCTAGGACGGGAAAAAGAGGTCTTTACGTAGTGACGGCTGTCTCGGAAATGGTTCCCTATGTGAAAACAGGGGGTCTGGCGGACGTAGCCGGAGCTTTGCCGAGAGCTTTGAGCATGTTGGGATGTGAATGCCATTCGTTTCTACCGGCTTATAGAGCTGTACGGAATAACGGGTTCGGTCTGGCAAGGAAATTAGGAGAGGTTTTCGTACCCATCCGGGGAAACCGGGAAAAGGGCGTGATTTGGTCTCTCAACGATCGACGCAATCATACAATATATTTTATTGAGCATGACGGCTATTTTAACCGTGAAGGGCTTTACGGTACTGCTGATGGGGATTATGCGGACAATGCTGAACGGTTCGCATTTTTTTCCAGAGCGGTTATCGAGGCGCTTCGGACGTTTCCGATTGCGCCGGTGGACATAATCCATTTACATGATTGGCAAACGGCGCTTATCCCCATTTACCTAAAGGAAAAGTATTCATCCGAATCTAAACTTGGCGCAGCGCGTACGGTTTTGACTATTCACAACATGGCCTATCAAGGTTTGTTTGATAAACAGATTTTGCCGCAGTTGGATCTGCCATGGGAACTATTCCAGATCGGCAAGATGGAGTTTTGGGGCCGGCTTAATTTCCTGAAAGGAGGATTGGCGTACTCGGATTTGCTGATCACGGTTAGCCCGACCTACGCGCGGGAAATTCAAACGCCTGATTGCGGTGCGGGGCTTGATGGCCTGCTTCGAGACAGATCCCATGATTTGAAAGGCATTCTGAATGGTATCGATACGACGGAATGGAATCCGGGCACCGATCCGCATCTCGGCGCAAATTTTTCAGCCGCCAATCTCAATGGCAAGTACATGAATAAAATAGAATTGCAAAAGAAACTGAGGCTTCACGAATCCCGGGACGTTATGCTGATCGGGTTTGTCGGGCGGCTGGCTGATCAAAAAGGGCTGGATATATTATTTCAAGCGCTTCGGGGTATTCTGGAATTGCCGGTTCAGATGGTTGTCTTAGGAACAGGCGATCGCGGGTATCATGATAAACTGAACCAGCTGAAGTTGCAGTTTCCAAAACAACTTTGCGTGGAACTTAGCTTTAATAATGAACTAGCACACAGAATTTACGCGGGTTCGGACGTTTTTTTGATGCCATCGCGGTACGAACCCTGCGGATTGGGACAATTGATCAGCTTTCGGTATGGTACAATTCCCGTCGTTAGGAAAACGGGCGGTTTGGCCGATACCGTTAGGGATGCTTCCATTGACCCGGCGGAAGGAAACGGATTTGTTTTCTCGGAGTATTCCAGATCGGCTTTAACCGATGCCGTTTGCCGGGCGCTGGCGGTTTTTCGGGAAAAATCGCGCTGGACAAATCTGGTTCACCGCGCGATGGCGCTTGACTTTTCCTGGAAACGTTCGGCCGAAGCATATATCCGTCTTTATGAGCATGCGCTCGGAATGGCGGTTTCTTAACGGCAACTAGAGGAGAACTAATTCATGTCAGAACTGCGCAAAGATCCGGTAATCGGGCGTTGGGTGATTGTAGCTTCGGAAAGAAGCCGGCGCCCCTCGGATTTTGTTTCCTCCACGGAGGATCGTCAGCCGCCGGAAAATTGCCCGTTTTGTGAAGGACACGAATCAATGACTCCCCCCGAGATCTATGCAATACGATCCGGCAGCGGTGTCAACAAGCCGGGCTGGCAGGTGCGGGTCGTTCCCAATAAATTTCCGGCGCTTGGCATTAATACGGATCATGTGCGCCGGGGCGTCGGCATGTACGACCAGATGAGCGGATTTGGCGCTCACGAGGTTGTTATTGAAACGCCAAATCATGATCATAAACTGCATCAGCTAAGTACGGAATGCTTGGCAACCGTAATGCGCATTTTGCAGGACCGCTTGCAGGACCTGCAGAAAGATATCCGCTTACGTTACATACTCATTTTTAAAAATGAGGGCAGCCAGGCCGGTGCCTCGCTCAGTCATTCTCATACGCAACTGATCGCTACTCCCATCACGCCGATCCATCTGAAACAGAAGTTGGAAGGGGCGGAAAGTTATTTCCGTCTGAAAGAACGGTGCGTTTACTGCGACATCATTGAGGAAGAAAAGCAGCAGAACAAGCGCATCATATATGAAAACGACGGTTACCTGGCCATCTGCCCGTTTGCCTCCTGCTTCCCGTTTGAAATACACGTTTTCCCAAAGCGGCACCAGTCGGATTTTTTTGCGAGCAGGGATACCAATATACTTTTGGCCGACATGCTTAAAATCGTATTGTCCAAGGTTTGCGCCGGGTTGAATAATCCCCCTTACAATTTTATTGTCAATACGGCGCCCAACCGGTTTCCTCGCCGGGGTTATTGGGCAACGCTTAGCGAAGATTTTCATTGGCATATTGATATTATTCCACGTCTCACCAAAGTCGCGGGTTTTGAATGGGGGAGCGGATTTTACATTAATCCAACCCTTCCGGAAGAAGCCGCAGAATTTCTCGCCGGTCTGGAAGTAGATACCGCAAAATCCAAGTAAGCATTTCAATTCATCAGGTAATACAACATGACAAATCGTATCGGATTGGCTTTCATTTGGCATATGCACCAGCCTTATTACCGGGATCCCGAATCCGGAAAAGCTCTTCTGCCCTGGGTCCGCCTGCATGCGACCAAAGGATATTGGGACATGCTCCAGGTACTAAAGGAGATTCCGGAAGCCCGCGTGACGTTCAATTTCACGCCCGTACTTTTGCTCCAAATTCAGGAATTACTCAAAGACCCTTCTTCGGATTATTTTCGCGCATTGACCGCGAAACGAACAGCGGATCTTACGGAAGAGGAACGGATTTTTATTCTCAAACATTTTTTCATGGGAAACTGGGATACGCTTATACGGCCGATTCCAAGGTACTATTTGCTTCTGCAAAAACGGGGTTTTCAGGTGCAGCCCAGAGCTTTGAAGGAACTGGCGCTGCATTTCAGCGATCAGGAAATGCGCGACATACAGGTCTTTTTTAATCTGATCTGGTGCGGGTTTATTTTGAGAGAGAAAGATGAGACAGTTCGCGCACTTTTATCCAAAGGCGGAAATTATTCGGAAGAAGATAAGTCGGCATTGCTTGAGAGGCAGGAGCACGTGCTTGCCCGGTTCATCTCTGAATACCGGACTGCTGAAGAAAGCGGTCAAATCGAGCTTACCACGACGCCATTTTACCATCCCATTCTGCCGCTTCTTTACCGTGCCGACTTTGGGCAAGGAATAGGCATTGAAGAGGATGCGCGTAGTCAGCTCGTCAGTGCCGCTCAGTTTCATGAGGCCCAGTTTGGACGAAAGCCGGGGGGCCTTTGGCCATCGGAAGGAAGCGTAAGTCAACAGATTCTGCCGTTGGTTAGAGATGCAGGATTTAAATGGCTCGCAACGGATGAAGGTTTGCTTTACAAGTCATCGGCAGGACGCATGTCCAAGGAAGACGTTTACTATCCGTATCTTGTGAATGATGGAAAGGGGCGCAATTTGACGGCCATCTTTCGGGATCGTGAGCTGGCAGATCACATCGGCTTTGTCTACAGCCGCCACCGCGCCAAGGATGCCGTATGGGATTTTATCGCCAAATTGGACGGCATCGCCAACATGTTGAGAGGCAAGCCGGATCGCGCGCTCGTGACGGTAGTCCTCGACGGCGAGAATCCCTGGGAAAGTTATTCCGATGGCGGTGCAGAATTTTTACGCACTCTTTACCGCAATCTGACAAAATTGCCTAGTTATGAGATGGTCAGGGTCAGCGACTTTTTGAACAGCCAGCCTATTAAGAGAAAGATAAACCACCTTGCGAGTGGTTCGTGGATTAATTCCAATTTTGATATTTGGGGAAAAGGCGAAGAGGAAGAGCAGGCCTGGCGGACTCTTGCTGAGACGAGAAAAGAACTGGCGGCTGATGCGCCCCGGGAAGTTTGGCAGGCCATGTATGCGGCGGAAGGGAGCGACTGGTTTTGGTGGTACGGCGATGATTTTTTTTCGACCACCAAAGATGTGTTTGACCAACTCTTTCGGGCTAATTTAGCCGCGGTGTACAAGCGACAGGGAAAAGAACCACCGACTGAACTAGCCGTTCCGATTCGCCGGACGCATCGTGCCGTTGTTCTGGAGCCTACTGCTTTTATTTCACCGGTGCTGGACGGGCGAGTAACCAGTTACTTCGAATGGAAAGGGGCTGCTTGTTATGTGCCGGGCGGTTTCGGCGGATCGATGTTTGAAAGAGCATCCGTCATTCGCAAGATCTGCTACGGTTTCGATCTAAAGCATCTTTATCTTTTTGTCGCATGGGATCGTGAATCTGAAGAATTGAAGCATGATGATGCCGTGATTCTTTTTAAATTTCCATCCGATGAAGAAATCACCTTGGAAATTATCCCCCTAAAGCAGAAAACCTATATTTATAGGAAGAAAAATGGGGCAGGTGTCGATCGGCAAGAGGTTCTTACCCAGGCTATCAATCATCTGGCTGAGATCGCAGTCGAGTTTAAAGTCTTGGGTTATGAAGCGGGAGACAAGGTCGAGTTTTTGACAGAAGTCCGCAAGGGGCAATTTGTTATAGAACGATGGCCCAAAGGCCACTTCTTTAACTTTAAGGTGCCGACTGACCAGTTTGTTTATGAGCAGTGGCTGATTTGATGAGGATCAAAGATTTGAAGCGTGCTGTATAATACAATGCGTCGGTAACAAAAAGGAGGAAGCAGTGAGAATTCCAATGACAAATACTTTTACGCCAGAAAAACCCGCAAAGAAGCGTAACGGCGCAAAAGGTAACAATGACCGCCCATCGTCCGACAAAATCCAGGAAGAGATTCGGAAAGCTGCGTATTATCGTTTTTTGTCACGCGGCGGTCAGCCGGGGAACGAGCTCGCCGACTGGTTTCAAGCTGAGCGGGAAGTAAACAGACGGTATAGCTGATTTCACGCAGGTGCTCTCAGAACTGTTGAACACCACGCGGATGCGTTTCGAGATTATTCAGGCGGCAGCAAAAGAGCAATTACAATCCTTAAATTGCGGGGGAGGAGAGTGAGTTGTGCCCTTTCACCGCTTTGTTTTGTAGGTTGCGTCATCGAAATGGCTGCCGAATCCTCAGTAGGACTGCATCGTTTTATCTAAATACCAGCCTCCACATCGTTCATCAATACCAGACGTGTTCATTCAGTCAAATCAATAAACATTCGAACACGGTTTGCTAGAAATATGTTCACCAACAAACTTCATGAACTAGCCAATCTCTATGGCATTCAAGTTTATTATGAGGATGTTCGCCAGAAGAGGGTGAAAAGTTCAGATCAAGCCATCATGGCTATATTGCGCGCAATGGGCTGCCCCATAGAAAGAAGCAAGGAGGCGCCGGTGCTCATTGAAAGTTTTCGCAAGTCGGAGTGGAATCGATTGTGCGAGCCTGTGATTGTCGTATGGGCCGGAGAACTGCCCAGGATTCGCGTCCGTTTGAACAGGGAACTTATTGGCGAAAAGGCCTTGTGCCGCATCCAATATGAGGACCGCAGTCAGGCAGAGTGGAATCTGCCGCTGGTAAAGCTGGACGAATCAACAGGAACCCTTTCGAAACAAATTCAGTATGTCACACGGACGATCGATATTCCAGCAGTCCTTCCTGTCGGGTATCACAAACTTCTCGTAAAGGTAGCTTGGAAGAGTTCAGAAACTCTCTTCATCGTGGCCCCACAAACGGCGTTTTCATCGCGTAATACGGAGCAGCAACGGCATTGGGGTGTGTTTGCACCTCTTTACGCTCTGCGCTCTGCCGGTGATTGGGGAGCCGGAACGTTCGGGGAACTTGAAAAACTTTTAACCTGGGTAGCTAAATGGGGCGGAAGCACAGTCGCTACGTTACCCCTTTTGGCCGCATTTCTCGATGAGGGGTTTGATCCAAGTCCGTATTCTCCCGCCAGCAGGCTTTTCTGGAATGAATTCTATCTGGATGTTGAAAGGATTCCCGAGCTGGCCGGTTGTCAAGAAGCGAAAAAGATTCTGCAATCTGTGGATTTTCGGAAGCAGCGGGAGAAAGCGAAAGCCGGGGAATTTGTTGATCACAGGAATGTAGCGTCGCTCAAGCGAAATGTGCTTTTCGAACTGTCCAAATTTTTCTTCCGGTCGGGCTCGACAAGTCGAAAGGAAAAATTCGATCAATTCGTGAAAGATAAAACGCAGGTTTGGGATTATGCGGAATTCCGTGCTGTGTTTGAAAAGCAAAAAGTGTCCTGGTATTCGTGGCCGTCGAGAATGGCCCAGGGTTCGCTTCGTGAGAATGATTATGACAGGGAAATCAAGGATTACCACCTTTATGTGCAGTGGCTTGCCGATGAACAACTCGCATCAGTTGCAAAGACCGCAGGAAAAAATGATCTGGGGCTCTTTCTGGATTTGCCCTTGGGTGTTAGTCCTGACAGTTTTGATGTCTGGCGTTACCGGAATGCCTTTGTGCTCGACGCACGCGTAGGGGCTCCTCCCGATCGCGTGTTCACGCGGGGACAGGATTGGGGATTTCCGCCCATCCATCCCGGGGCTATTCGAGAGCGGTTTTACGATTATTTTATTGCATGTATAAGGCATCATTTGAAATTTGGCCGTGTTTTGAGAGTGGATCATGTTATGGGTTTGCATCGGCTGTTTTGGATACCTAAGGGTTTTGAAGCCAAAGATGGCGTTTACGTGCACTATCCAAACGAAGAACTCTACGCCATTCTCTGCCTTGAGTCTCATCGGGCAGGGAGCGTGATTGTCGGAGAAAATCTCGGTATCGTGCCCGCGGAAGTTAACAAGAGTATGCGTAAGCATAACATTCAAGAATTGTTTGTGTTACAATACGAACTTCCCACGACCGCCATGAAAGATATCAGGGAAATTCCGGACGATGCCGTTGCGAGTTTAAACACACACGACATGCCGCCTTTTCGGGCTTATTGGGATGGACTGGATATACCCGTACGCGTCAAACTTGGCATTTTAAACGAGCGGAACGCACAAAACGAAAGCAGAGTGCGCGAGGGCCTTCACTCAAGCTTGATTAAAATATTGCGGTGTAAAGGCTGGCTTGCCGAAGATCAAACTGATTATGACCAGGTTTTAAAAGCGTGCATGACATTGTTGGGTTCAAGCCAGGCGCCGCTTGTAGTTGTCGGTTTGGAGGATTTGTGGTCTGAGCGGCATCCGCAAAATATTCCTTCCACATGCGCCGAATACCCTAACTGGCGGCGCAAGATGAAATATACGCTGGAGGAGTTCTTCGATCTAACGGTCGTTTTGGAATTATTGAAACATATGGAGCAAATCAGAAAAAGCGCTCGTGTGATGAAATGAGCATAAATGGCAAAAGGCGAATAGCTTCGGAAGCTATGGATGATTCGGAATTAGAACCAAAATCTGCGGGAGCGAAACCCAGCACAGGTTTTCTGAGCAATGACGACCTGTATTTGTTTAACGAAGGCAGCCATTTCCGGCTATATGAAAAACTAGGCGCTCATCCGGCTGAAGTCAATGGGGTTCAAGGGGTGCATTTTGCCGTTTGGGCGCCGGACGCTGAACGCGTTTGCGCCACAGGTGATTTTAACGGCTGGAAAAGGGATCAACACGATTTGCGTCCCGTGGGCAGGTCCGGGATTTGGGAAGGTTTTGTAGCTGATGCAAAAATAGGACAATGCTACAAATATCATATCACTTCGCGTTATCATCGATATCGGGTTGAAAAAGCCGATCCCTATGCTTTCTTTTGCGAAGTACCGCCGAGAACGGCTTCGGTGGTGTGGAATCTGGATTATCCGTGGAATGATGCTGAATGGTTAAAACAGCGCCGCGAATCTAGCGGACACGGTGCCCCCGTTTCGATTTATGAAGTGCATTTGGGCTCCTGGATGAGAGCCCCCGAGGAAAATAACCGATCGCTTTCTTACCGGGAAATCGCACCGAAGCTTGCAGAATACGTAAAAAGCATGGGCTTTACGCATGTTGAACTTATGCCTGTAATGGAGCACCCTTTTTCCGGCTCGTGGGGATATCAGACCACCGGCTACTTTGCGCCCACCAGCCGGTTTGGAACACCACAGGACTTTATGTATTTGGTAGACACTCTGCATCAGCATGGAATTGGCGTTATTTTAGACTGGGTTCCCTCCCATTTCCCGACCGACGAGCATGGGCTTGGTTACTTCGACGGCACTCACCTTTATGAACATTTTTATCAAGAGCGGGGTTTTCACCCGGATTGGAAATCGTACATTTTCAACTACGGGCGCCATGAAGTGCGGAGTTTTCTAATCAGCAGCGCTTTGTTTTGGTTTGAAAAGTATCATGCGGACGGCCTGCGTGTCGATGCGGTTGCATCCATGCTCTATAACGACTATTCGAGGAAAGACGGCGAATGGATGCCCAATAAATACGGCGGCCGTGAAAATCTGGAGGCCGTTGGATTCTTGAGGAAGCTAAATGAGGAAGTTTACAAGAATTATCCGGATGTGCAGATGTATGCGGAAGAATCTACGGCATGGCCGATGGTATCGAAGCCCACATACGTAGGCGGTCTTGGATTTGGTTTCAAGTGGGATATGGGTTGGATGCACGACACGCTCACCTACATGACCAAGGAGCCGGTTCACAGAAAGTACCATCATAGCGAACTGACGTTTCGGATGCTTTACGCCTTCACGGAGAATTTTGTGCTCCCGCTTTCTCATGATGAAGTTGTGCATGGAAAAGCCGCGCTTTTGTCTAAAATGCCGGGAGACGATTGGCAGAAGTTTGCCAATCTACGGCTTCTTTTCGGTTACATGTACGGTCAACCCGGAAAGAAACTTCTATTTATGGGTGGAGAGTTCGGACAGTGGCGGGAATGGTATCATGATGAGAGTTTGGATTGGCATTTGACGCAGTACGACCGGCATAAGGGTATACAGAAATGGGTTAAGGATTTGAATGTGCTGTATAGGAATGAACCAGCTCTTCATGAACAGGACACTGTCCATGAAGGTTTCGAATGGATTGACTGCAATGATATGGACAGCAGTGTTTTGAGTCTTTTGAGGAAGAGCAGAGAACGACAAGAACTTATTCTTTGTGTTTTTAACTTTACACCCGTCCCGCGGTTTCGTTATCGGATAGGCGTGCCTAAAGGAGGTTTCTGGAAGGAAGTTGTGAATAGCGATGCTTCGGAATATGGAGGGGGTGGAATAGGCAATTTGGGAGGCCTATACACGTCTTCGATTCCTTGGCACGGACGACCGCACTCCATTGAGATTAATGCACCGCCTCTCGCCGCTACTTTTTTTAAACATCAGCTTTAAATCACCGCCTTAAATAGATTGGCGGCATTTTCCTAACTATCATTATTGTAATCTTTTGCAACGGCAAGCCAGCGAGCAAATTTCTAATGAATCTTGACTTTTCAACTTTTTAGTTTTAGTATTCCGCCCCATATGTAAGCTTGGGCAATTTCGAATGCAGGGAACGTTAATTCGTCGGATAAACTAAGCTTACGTTAATTCAATGCAAGAGGAGATATAAGGATGAAGAAGATTTGCGTAACGATTGGCATGCTGATTATGAGCGTGTTTATTACTCAAGTTCCCGCGATGGCAAAAACCATAAAGGGGATGGTGCTTGATGTCGAAGCATCGGCCATCACGATAGCTCCCGATATCGAAGAAGGCGCAGCTGAAGCTCCCGAAGATGTTCTTGTTACCGTTGCCCCCGAGACTAAGCTTACCGGGGTTACATCGGTGGATGAGCTGATGATCGGAGATGAGGTTGTTGTGGAGGCCGAGCCGGGCACCGAGCCCAATTCTTGGAAGGCGGCTTCGGTAGAGCTTACCGGATTGGAAGATTTTGAATTGGAAGAGCCTCTGGAAGAAGAACCTGCCGCAACAGTAACGCCACAGCAATAATTTCTCGGGTATAATTCGGATTTGGTGAAACCGGAGTTCGCTATGCTTGCGGCTCCGGTTTTATTTTTTAGGCCCGCCTTGTTTGGGGGCACGTACTTCCTGAAATTTTCCGAAAAGAAGGAGATAGGAAAAAAAGCGCGATAGCCCCGAAATGGCAAATAATGTTCGAAGCGGATATCCGGCTAAGGGAGGGAGCCGGTCGGCCAGATAACCGCCGAGCGTAGCGCCCAGAAATATAGCCAAGCCATTGATTAGATTAAAATAGCTCAGACAACGCACGCGTTTTTCAGGCGAGACAGCGTCATAAATGAAGTTGACGGAGCAAAGATTAAATCCTCCCCACGCAAACCCCGCGATAAATTCAACGCATATAAGGAAAGCAAAATGTGTGGAGAATAGCCAAAGCAACGGAATGATCGGAATGATTAACCCGGTAATGCGCAGCACCTTGACATTTCCCACAACATCGGCGTGACGGCCCCAGACAGGAAAAGCGATTAAACTGGATGTTACCGCCGCAAGATGCACCAGCATGTAAAGCAGATATGATTGTTTTAAATCCCGCAGCATGTATACGCTGAAGAACGGTGCCGCCAGATTTGTGGCAAACGTAACGCTTGAGACAAAAAATACGAATTTGACGAAGTTGCTCTCGCGGAACCTTCGCAAAAACTGAATAAAGGTGAAGTCGTCCTCTCTATGCCCTTTGAGCGGGATATCCTGCATCTTGCTCATGAGGCGCGCGGAAATCAAACGCATTGCGCCGGTGATTGAAAAAAGTACGAGGAAGGATAATGATTCCGAGACCGGTTTAAGCACGTAAAGCAGAATTCCCCCGAAAACAGTTCCGAAAATCCCTGCGATTCCCGTAACGCCGGCGCGCCATCCGAAGTACTTACCCCTTTCTTCGGGTGAAAGATAATCACTGGTAAGACTGCCCCAGACCGTTCCGATCAAATTGCCTGACATTCTGAACAAGACGACAAGAAATATGAAGAGCTCTATCCGGTGAGAGAAAGGGACAAGCGGAAGCAGTGCTATGGGAATAAAAAGCAATCCCTGAAGAAGTGCTCCGTGCACCAGGAATCGAAGGCGGCTTCCGAGCAGGTTGACTAATCGAACAGCAAATAATTGTATAGCTGATGCCAAAAAATGGGGAAACGCGACAAGAAATCCGATTTGATGCATGCTTGCACCCAAGAAGAGCGCGAGCGGAATAAAATAGTAATCGGTGATCGAAATCATCGCCATAGCTGGGATGCCCTCTTTCCAGGAAATATCCAGGCTCTTGGCATATGGACTCGATGGTGTTTTCTGAGGAACTTTAGTGTCCATGATGAGGCAAAATGATATCGGAATCGCTTAAGACCGCCAATAGGTTTTTTAAGGTTTTTTAAGTAACGATCTTTCTTTTTTAAAATTTCTT
>JACQQS010000047.1 GCA_016206925.1 Candidatus Omnitrophota bacterium | reverse complement strand
TACATTGAAGAACACCATAAAGAGGAAGGGCATGAGCCGCGCCAGCTTAGATTATTCTAACGAGGGTAAAACCCCGCCAGAAGCCCCGCCGCTTGCGGCGGGGTAAGCGGGTTCACTCCCGTTGCCTTATGCGTCTTAAGCATTATCCGGTTGAAAAACTCAAGCAGGAAATTCTTCAGATTGTAGGTCGGTATCTGAGTCTTGAAGAATACCGCCTTTTTTTCTTCGGCTCCCGGGTGAATGGAAAAGGAGATGAACGATCCGATATCGATGTCGGCATTGAGGGGAAAAATGAAGTGCCCATAGAAATCATGGGCAGCATCAAGGAGGAGCTGGAAAAATTGCCGACTCTCTACAAGATCGAATTGGTTGATTTTAAGAAAGCCCCGCCTAATTTTAGAAAAGTGGCTTTGCAAGCCATTGAACCTTTCGTTAAAAAATCATGACAAAACTGGAAGCTGCTGCCGAACAGTTCGAACAAGCTTTAAAACGTCTGGGTGAAGCTTTGCGGATGCCCAAAACGGATATTGTCCGCGATTCCGCCATCCAGCGGTTTGAATTCAGTCTTGATCTTGCATGGAAAACCGTGAAAGCTTTTCTTGAGGAAAAACATGGCGTTCGCTCCGCTTCCCCAAAAGAATGCTTTCGCGAAGCTTATCGTCATGGTTTGATCGGGTATACCGATGAGTGGCTCCGGCTTGTGGATATGCGCAATGAAACCGTTCACACGTACAATCAAGATCTTGCCGAAAAGATTTTTAGCCAGCTCCCCCGTGCGCTGGAATGCATGGAAGAGCTTCTGGGCGCCATCAAAATTAACAGCCGCGGTAAATGATAAGGCGGTTGTTTCGCCGTACGAATCAAAATAAACACATGAATATCCTCTATGCCGGTGACAGTTACGTTGGCGGCCCGGCTAATTACCTACTGGGCATTTTACGGTTCTTAAAGGCATCGTTTGTCCACGTTCCTCCCGGAAAAAAACTAGAACCGTCGGTGTTGAGGAAACGGTTCGACGCAGTTATTTTAAGCGATTTTCCGCACAAGAATCTTCCCAGAGCATCTGAAAAACTTCTCGTGGGGCAGGTGCAAAGCGGAGCCGGCCTACTCATGGTCGGAGGCTGGGCTTCGTTTTCGGGGCCTTATGGAAAATGGCGCGGCTCCGCGGTCGAAAAATTGCTGCCCGTTCGCTGTCTATCACGTGACGACCGCAGGAACGAATTCAGCGGACTCACCGTTCTAAAAGGAAAAAATCATGTTCTGCTCAAAGGTCTTTCTTTTGATCCGCCGCCCGTGATCTGCGGTTTAAATGAAGCGCGCGTAAAAGAAACGGGAGAAGTCATTCTCACGGCACAAGCGATCGCAGGTTTCGAGAAATTTCCGCTGCTTGTTATTGAAAAAAACTCCGTGAGACGCATCGCTGCATTGATGACCGATTGCGCCCCTCACTGGTGCGGCGGTTTGGTGGATTGGGGAAAACGCAGGAGGATTCTTTCCGTGTCTCGGCATATTCACATTGAAATCGGCGAGAGTTACGTTCGCTTTCTTTCTTCCTTAATCAAGTGGGCGGCCGACCAGAACAAATCGCGGAGTTGACAAAGGGAAGGCATTATGAAAACAGCCGGTATTTTTTTCATCGTACTATTTTTAGCGGGATTGACTTTTAATTTAGGTGATTTGGTTGCCGGAGAAAAATTCGAGCCCGTTTTCCCGCTGGGTGTGGACAAAGACGTTTTTTCCATTCCTTCAGATAATCCCATGACAAAGGAAAAAGTGGAGCTGGGGCGCCTGCTTTATTTCGATCCGCGCCTGTCGGCCGACGGCACGGTAAGCTGCGCTACCTGCCACGATCCCGCAAAAGGTTTTACGGATCAGATCCCTGTTTCAAAAGGGATAAAGGGCCGGCTCGGAGCGCGCAATGCGCCGACTGTGCTGAATAGCACGTTCAATTATTTTCAATTCTGGGACGGCCGCGCACTGTCGCTTGAAGACCAAGCCAAAGGGCCGATCGAGAATCCCATTGAAATGGGGAACACGCACGAAGACGCCGTGGAAAACATTTCCAAGATCGCCGCTTACAAACCTTACTTTAAAGCAGCGTACGGTGATTGGGAAGTAACGATCGATCGCATTGCCAATGCCATTGCTACATTCGAACGTACCGTTCTTTCCGGAAATTCTGCGTGGGACCGTCACGTTCAAAACAATGATCAAACGGCATTGAACGAATCTGCCAAAAGAGGTCTGGAACTTTTTGAAGGAAAAGCCCGCTGCACGCAATGTCATGTCGGATTCAATTTGACCGACGGACTTTTTCACAACATCGGCGTTGGCATGAGTAAAGGGAATCCCGACCTGGGCCGGTATGAGATCACGAAGAAAGAAGAAGAGAAAGGCGCGTTTAAAACGCCCATTTTGCGCGATCTCTTAAAAACGGCTCCGTACATGCACGATGGATCCGTCGGAACATTGGAAGAAGTAATGGATTTCTATAATAAAGGCGGCGAGTCGAATCCCTGGCTGGATCAAAAAATGCAGGCTTTGAATTTGACGGATCAGGAGAAGGGTGACTTGGTCGCATTCATGGAATCTCTTGAAGGTGATTGGAAACCAGAACCGGCGCCAAAGCTTCCCGAATGGTACACAATCGAGTCCGATAAATCTGTTGAGGAAATCGTAAACGCGCCATCCTAAGACACCACATTTAAATAACTTAGATGACGAGCAGGATATGCCGGACCCAGTATTCCTTATTAAAATCACCGTGCGATTGTGCTATGATTTACAGGGGTTTTGACCACCTTCCTAACGTAAATCCATGCGGACAAGGAAAATAGAGAGGGCGGGGGCCTATTTGGCCAAGGGGAAATCGAGGTAAAGAGTATGGCAAAGAAAATTGAAGAATTATTAAGAGAAGTTCTGATTAAGAATTTGAAGCGGGCCAATGCCATTGAGTGCGGACCTGAAACAACGGTGGAACAAGCCGTTAAAATTATGCAGGAGCATAAGAGCGGTTATGTCGTTATCACCGATAAGAATAAAGTAATCGGAATTTTTACGGAGAAAGACCTCTCACTTTATTGCTACTTTAAAGAGCCTGATTGGAGCAAGGTTCTCGCCACAAAGTTCGTTAAGTTTCCTTTGCGTTCCCTGTCCTTGAATGATTCTGTCGGGGCTGCAATTGATTTAATGCATACCTATGAATACCGGCATGTGGCGCTGATAGACGACAAAGGCGGGCTTCAGGGCATTATTTCAGCGCGGGCCATTATCCGATTTTTAGCCGAAAATTTTCCGGCCGAAGTTTTGAATCTTCCGCCGCGCGCCGATCAGATCAGCCATACGCGGGAGGGCGGTTGAGATGACGCCTGTTTCTCCGGAGAAAAACGAAGCTGTGAACAATGCGGGTCCGGAAAATGCGCCGGTGTCAAAACCGAAGCGAACGGAGAAGACCCTTCGTACCGCGATCATTCGCTTTGCCGGCGACTCCGGAGACGGAATGCAGTTAACGGGCGATCGATTTACGGATGCTTCCGCAATCATGGGAAACGACATAAGCACGCTTCCGGATTATCCCGCAGAAATCCGCGCGCCAGCAGGAACGCTTCCCGGTGTTTCCAGTTTTCAGGTGAATATCGGCAGCGTTGCCACGCACACGCCGGGTGACCGTCCGCAAACGCTCGTCGCGATGAATCCGGCGGCGCTTAAAGTTCACTTGCCCGATGTGGAAGAACACGGCTGGGTCATCGTGAATACCGATGCGTTTACGCCGGGAAACTTAAAGAAAGCGCTTTGGAGCGCCAACCCGCTTGACGGCAGTACTTTAAAAGATTACACGGTCATAAAAATTCCCATTTCCACACTTACGCAAAAGGCCCTGCAGGAAAGTAAATTATCCCCTTCGGAAGTTGAACGCTGCAAAAATTTCTATGCGCTCGGACTTATCTTTTGGCTGTATGACCGCACACCGGACAGCACGCTTCAATGGATCGAGCAGAAATTTTCGAAGAAACAGGATATTGCGCAGGCCAATGCCGCGGCTCTCCGCGCCGGATACAGTTACGCTGATGTTACAGACCTGTTTCCGGTTCGGTATCAAGTCAAGAAAGCGGCCATTGGGCCGGGTGTTTACCGGAAAATTTCAGGCAACGAAGCGCTGGCTTTGGGTCTTGTCACAGCAGCAAATCTCGCGGGCAAGGATTTGTTTTACGGCAGTTACCCGATTACACCCGCCAGCGGTATATTGCATGAACTCTCAAAGCACAAGAATTTTCGAGTAAAAACGTTTCAGGCTGAAGACGAAATCGCTGCTATGGGGGCGGTGATTGGTGCATCTTTCGGAGGGCATCTTGGCGTAACGGGTACAAGTGGTCCGGGAATGTGCCTGAAATCCGAGGCCATCGGTCTTGCCATCATGGTTGAGCTGCCGTGTGTCATTATCGATGTTCAGCGCGGGGGGCCGTCGACGGGGCTTCCCACCAAAACGGAACAAGCCGATTTGCTTCAAGCGATGTTTGGCCGAAACGGAGAAAGTCCGGTAGCTGTTGTTGCGCCGGCTACGCCTGCCGAATGTTTTGATATGGCCATCGAAGCGGTCCGCATTGCGTTTAAGTTTATGACACCCGTAATTATTCTAAGCGACGGTTACATTGCAAACGGGGCTGAACCGTGGAAGTTACCGGATGTTGGAAAACTCCCCAAGATTGTTGTTGAACACCCGAAAACGGGTGAATCATTTCAACCTTACGAGCGGGATCCGAAAACACTTGCCAGGGAATGGGCCATTCCGGGAACGCCCGGTCTTATGCACCGGATCGGCGGTATCGAAAAGGCGAACATAACAGGAAGTGTCAGCTATGATCCGGAGAATCATGAAAAGATGTGCCGCTTGAGAACAGAAAAGGTGGCCCGCATCGCTGACGATATTGCTCCGGCCGAGGTCATTGGGCCCAAGAAGGGAAAATTGCTGGTTGTTGGCTGGGGAAACACGTACGGCCCAATCTTAACCGCCATTGAGAACTTGCGGGCCGCCGGGAAAGCCGTTTCGATGTGCCATCTTCGTTATTTGAATCCCTTCCCGAAGAATTTTAGCGAAGTATTTTCACAATTTGAAAAAATTCTTGTGCCCGAACTTAATTTAGGACAATTTCTTTTTCTTCTGCGCGGGCGGTTTCCGAAAATCCGCGCGGAAGGTTTCAATAAAGTTCAGGGGCAGCCTTTTAAAGTAGCCGAAATTGAATCCAAGATAAGGGAGCTGTTATGAGTTCGGAAGCAGAGGCGCATGAATTAACAAAAGATGACTTTGTATCGAGCGCCGAGGTGCGTTGGTGCCCCGGCTGCGGTGATTACGCAATTCTATCTGTCGTGCAGAGAACATTGCCGAAATTTAATGTTCGTCCGGAGAATCACGTGTTTGTTTCGGGCATCGGCTGCTCAAGCCGGTTTCCATATTACATGAATACCTACGGGTTTCACACGATTCACGGGCGCGCGCCGGCCATTGCCACGGGGTTGAAATGCGTCCGCCCCGATTTGCATGTGTGGGTCGTAACCGGCGACGGCGACGGCCTGTCCATCGGTGGAAATCATTTGATTCATGCCATGCGGCGGAATGTAAACATGACGATTCTGCTCTTCAACAACCGCATTTACGGATTAACAAAAGGCCAGTACTCGCCGACTTCCGAGATGGGCAAACATACGGCCTCAACACCGATGGGGTCGATCGATTATCCGATTAATCCGCTTTGTATCGCGTTGGCTTCCGAGGCAACTTTTGTGGCCAGGACGCTGGATACCGATATCAAGCATTTGGGTTATGTTTTGGAGCGCGCCGCTAATCATAAAGGTGTCTCATTTATTGAAATTTATCAGAATTGCATCGTGTTTAATCACGCGGCTTTTCACGATGTAACGGGGCGGGAACACCGGGACGAGCGTATGGTTTATTTGGAGCACGGAAAGCCGCTTATATTTGGGCAGCATAAGAACAAGGCCATCCGAATCAAGCGCCTTAAGCCGCAAGTTATCGAGCTGGCGAAAGAACCGAATGTAGAGCTGGTCATTCACGATGAAAAGGCTCCGGATGCAACTTGGGCATATTTACTGACGCACATGGAATATCTGGAAATGCCGGTTCCGTTCGGCGTGTTTCGCTGTGTCGAGCGTCCGACTTACGAGCAGATGATGGAGGACCAGATCCAGTCTGCGGTCAAGAAACAGGGCACGGGCGATCTTAAAGAATTGATTTACTCCGGCAGTATGTGGAGCGTTAATTAACAGAAGTCAGAGTACAGAGAACAGAAAAGGAGGATCTTTCCGATGAAATGCCGTTCCTGCGGTCATTTGAATTATCCCGGCGCTGATCAATGCGAAAAATGCACGGCTTCTTTGTCCGATGCCTATTTGCCGCCCCCACCCAAAGGCAAGATTCGCAAGATGATCATGGAGGAGACCGTCTGGAATGCCATTGATCAGGGGCAGAAGCCGGTCATATTGCCGGAAACGGAGTCTGTCGAAAAAGCAATTAAGGCGTTTCAGGAGTATCAGCATAGCTGTCTTTTAATCGTGAACGAGACCGGAGAACTTGCGGGTGTGGTTACTTACCGCGATATTTCACAGAAGGTGGCGTTGAAGTTCAAGGACTTAAAGCGTGTAAAAATTTCCCAAATCATGACACAGCGGCCGGTTACCCTGAAGAGGGACGACACCGTAGCTGTGGCCATTAACCGCATGTCCATCGCGGGAATTCGCCATATCCCCATCGTTGACGACGAAAACAAACCCATAGGCTGGATTTCCATCAAAGCCGTTCTGCGGCACTTGTCCAAGAAAAGTCTCGCAGCCACCTCCAGCTCTCAGGCGTAGATTTTCACGAACAATCCCAAAGCAATTTCTTTGTCCCGATACTCTTGTATATTTTTGATACATATGGATAAGTCTGAGGGTCATTTTTTCGCAGAGATCCGCTCTGGGAAATGAGAGCATTTTTTTGTAAGTTCACAAAATTATGTGACTTATGTGCAGAACGATTCATTGGCACAGGGTTTGCAATTTTTCCTGCTGGCGAGAGCCAAATGAAATTGATTATGAACCGGGTAATTTTAAGAGGAGGAAAGGCAATGAAGATTAAGCATTTGATCCCGCATAAAGATGGAGGTGAGCGCGATCTTCAAACGGCGGAATGGAGGGATCCTTTTTATGCGTTTCAAAGGCGGGTGAACGATGTATTCGGCAACTTCTTTGATGCTTTTGATTTTGAGCCTTTCGAGGCGTATGAGAAACAGCTGCGGACATTCCAACCTAAGATGGATGTTTCGGAAACCGACAAAGAGTTTACCATTTCGGCGGAGTTCCCCGGCTTGGATGAGAAGGATATCGAAGTGGTTTTGGAAGGTGACATTCTGACCATCAAGGGTGAAAAGAAGGAAGAGCGCGAAGAGAGAAAGAAGGGCTATTATCGTTCGGAACGAAGTTACGGCGCGTTTCAAAGAAGCCTGGCCGTACCGGAGAGTGTGAATACACAAGGGCTGACTGCGGAAGTAAAGAAGGGCGTTCTCAAAATTGTTCTTCCGAAAAAGCCGGAAGCTCAGATCGAGCGTAAGAAGATCGAAGTGAAGGGTGAGTAAGGAGACGCAAGAGCAGGGAGTGATCACGTTTGGGCGGCCCGCTGGGCGGTCCGCTGGGCCGCCCGAACTGTGTAGATAATAATTTTGGAATGCTGCCCGCCGGATGTTTCACGTTGAAAGGGAATGGAATAATTTCTATAATCACGAGCAACCGGAGGATTTCAATCATGCCAAAATGGGCTCTTGTCGCAATCGGAGTTGTCGTCGGAATCATTGTCATTGCTTGGAGTGTTGTTGGCGGAACGTATAACAAACTCGTCGGACTCGAAGAAAGCGTGAAGGAAAGCTGGGCGCAGGTTCAAAATGTTTATCAGCGGCGCTTGGATTTAATTCCAAATTTAGTGGAAACGGTAAGGGGTTATGCCGCGCATGAAAAGGAGACGCTCGAAGGCGTGGTCGAGGCGCGTTCAAAGGCGGCCAGCATTCAAGCCACGCCGGAACTGGTGAATAATCCCCAGGCCATGGCCAATTTTGAGGCGGCGCAGGAATCGCTTTCTTCCGCATTGAGCCGGCTGATGGTGGTTGTGGAACGATATCCGGATCTGAAGGCCAATCAGAATTTTCTGACGCTTCAGACACAGCTTGAGGGTACGGAGAATCGTATCGCCGTTGAACGGATGCGTTTTAACGAAGCTTCGCGGCAATTTAATACGGCGGTGCGAACGTTTCCGACAAACTTAATTGCCGGCCTTTACGGCTTTTCGGCAAAGGCTTATTTTCAAGCTGCTGCCGGCGCCGAGAAAGCGCCGGTGGTTTCCTTTTAAATGCTGTGAAGCGTATCTCGTGAAGCGTGAAGCGATTTGTCCTACCATCCATCATCCTTCTTTTAGTTTCTATTTCTCCGTCTTACGCCCTTGAAATTCCCGAACGTCCCAACAGCTACGTTCACGATCAAGCTTCTATGCTTTCTGCCGAAACCCGAGATCGGCTCAATACGGCGTTAGAAACTTTTGAGAATATTACGACGAATCAAGTTGTAGTCGCAACTTTCCCAAGCTTAGATGGGGGTTCGCTCGAGGATTACTCGATAAAACTTGCCGAAGCCTGGAAGCCCGGGCAGAAAGGCAGGGACAATGGGGTAATCTTTTTAATTATTCGCGACGATCGGCTTATGCGTATCGAAGTTGGCTACGGATTGGAAGGGGCTTTACCGGATGCTTTAGCGGGCCAAATTATTCAATACGAAGTCGCTCCTCATTTTAAGAAGGGGAACTACGACGAAGGTGTTTTGGCCGCAGCGACAGCCATCATGAAAGCAATTGAGGGCGAATATCGGGGCAAAAGGTCTCCGTACGGTACCGGCACAGCAGGGGAAGATCTGAAAGGCCTTTTAAAGTTTCTGTGGACAGCCATAGTTATCTTGTTTTGGGTGGATCTCTTTCGATATTTCGTCTATTGGAACGGCCATCGCACTTACAAACACAGATATTCCGCGTTGGAATGGTGGTTCCGATTCAGCATTTTGCTTATTTTTGCGAGCCTTCCCTTTCGAGTCGGGCTTTATCCTTACACGGGCGGCCGCGGGAAGTATTATGGCAGCCGAAAGGGATTTGAAACCGGCATGTTTCCCGGCGGCGGCTGGTCATCCGGCGGAGGTTTCTCGGGCGGCGGGGGCGGATTTGGGGGAGGAGGGGCCAGCGGGCGATGGTGAAC
>JACQQS010000045.1 GCA_016206925.1 Candidatus Omnitrophota bacterium | reverse complement strand
ATTTGAGAATGATATTGTTATTCGCCTAAAGGATGATAAACCGCTTATCGTAGATGGCGAAGACATCACGGCACGGGTTCACTTGGATCTCGTTCGTATGGTTCGGTTGCTTAGCCAGGTTGGCGACTTTGCCGGCTCCGCACTGAAGTATCAATTTCTGGACGAAATCGGTTTAAAGAACATAGGCCCCAGCGGTGTATTTGAAATCGACAACTACCACCAAGCCGCATTCATCCTCGATCGCCTCTTCCACAGCATGACCGCACAAACCCTCGTAGAGCAAGCCGCCTAATCCCGGTTTTTTCGCCGGAAACTGCCTAAGCCTTCCTCGACAAAGCAAAGACTGTGTTGTAACATTAAACTCGCATGACTCATGAAATCGGTGCTGCGCATCCGATCCAGGATGGATCGTCCCAAATCTCGGATGACCAAAGAATCCCCGTTCAGGATGGACGGAAGCGAAAAGATCCATCCGTAGGATTTGGGACATGGGCGGCAAAGTATGCTGTTTGCCCGCACCGATTTTTGTTACGACGTGCATCCATGCACTATCTCGAAATCGGTGCTGCGCATCCCTGCGCCCGTAGCTCAATTGGATAGAGCGCAAGCCTCCGGAGCTTGAGGTTGGCAGTTCGATCCTGCCCGGGCGCAGGATACGCAGTATCGCGTTTGAAATAGTACACGGATGTACGAAGTAACCAAACGCGATGCGGGCGCAGGGATGCGGGCGTACTTTCGCCCATGCGCTGTTACTTTTTCTTTCCTTTTCTTATTTGAGACCACCGCAGCTCTGGGCAAATGTACCCGTTGGCTTACCTCTCAATGCTTGCGGAAGGGGGCCTTTTTTCGTATACTTTAGTTTAAATTTGGCGGACATATTTAAATGATATTTAAACGATCGCTTTCCTTTCCCGAAACCAACAGCTTCTTCCTCTTCGGAGCAAGGGGGACGGGCAAAACCCACCTATTGAAGGAGCGCTATCGGGGCCGGGATATCCTGTATATTGATCTGCTTGACCCTGAACAAAGCGATCTCTATTCTCTCCGGCCCAAAACGCTTCTGGAGCAGCTTGCGCATGCTAAACCGCGCTGGGTGATCATCGACGAAATCCAGAAAGCCCCCAAGCTTCTCGATCTCGCACACCAGCAGATCGAGTCTGCGGGAGTCCGCTTCATCATGACCGGATCCAGTGCGCGGAAACTCAAGCACGGCAGCGCCAACCTTCTTGCCGGCCGCGCCTTTATCCATCACCTTTATCCCTTGACTTTCCGGGAGATTGGAAGGGATTTTTCGCTGGAGGCAGCCCTGACCTGGGGAACGCTCCCGAAAATTTTTGCGCTCAAGCCGGCAGAGGACAAGCGTGATTATTTGCGTGCGTATGCGCACACTTATTTGAGGGAAGAAATCACCCAAGAACAGGTGGTCCGCCGTCTCGAGCCTTTCCGGCGTTTTTTGGCCGTTGCCGCTCAGATGAGCAGTCAGGTGATCAATTTTTCCGGTATCGCCCGCGAAGCCGGTGCTACGGTTCCCACAGTTCAAACGTATTTTCAAATTCTGGAAGACACGCTCATCGGATTTTTGCTTGAGCCGTTTCATGAGTCCATCCGCAAAAGGCAGCTGGGAAACCCAAAGTTTTATTTCTTTGACACGGGAGTCCAGCGTGCGCTCCATCAAACGCTCGACCTGCCTTTGAAGCCGCAGACCTCCGCCTACGGTACCGCCTTTGAGCATTTCGTGATCAACGAGATCCGCCGTCTTGCCGAGTATTCGAAAAAGGACTGGCGTTTTTCTTATCTCTGCACCAAGGACGGCGTGGAAATCGATCTGATCCTGGAGCGGCCTGGGCGGAAGCGGGCACTTGTCGAAATTAAGTCGTCCGAGCGTATCGATGAAAACGCGGTCCGGAGCCTGACAAGAATCGCCCCGGATATTCCAGCAAGCGAAGCTTATTGCCTGTCGCGCGACCCCATGGCAAAGAAAATCGGCCCGGTCCGCTGTCTTTTTTGGGCACGTGGCATCGAGGAATTAGGGCTGTAGACCTAGCCGGAGGGAAATTCTCTCTATTTTTCCAGGGAAGCCAGCCGCTCGGCAATGACTGATTTTAGACTTGGCTCAGCGGTCGTTGACTCAAGCTGCTTTACTTCTGCGAAGCGTTCTAAAATAGTTTCGTCGGAAGTGATCTCAAAAGTAAAAATTCTAAGATCTACGTTCTCGCGCGGGTCGAGAAAAATTTGCCTGTTCAGTTGTGCAGAAAGTATTTCATCCGTTGCTTTGATATTTAGAAGGACAAGACGCCTGACCGCATAGGTATCCGTTTTATCTTGAGCAATTCTTTGGAATAATCCCAGTGTCTGTGGACTTTCCAAATCCTGGGAGAGAGAACCGATAGCTTGTATTCGAAGCGGCTCTTCCGTAGATGTGCCGACGGCCAGCTCCTCAAGAATTCGCAGGGACTCGCGGTCGGAGGAGCCGGATTTTTTGCGAAGAACGGAAACAGCGTATTCACGCAAAGCCGGATCTTCATCCCGATCGTGAATAATTCTTTCGAGATCTCTTGCCTCGAGGAGTTCCGCTTGCCAGAGTTCCCAAAGAGCGATCCTTCGCGCCTGCGCATCAAAATCCTTGTTTTTAAGAATTCCGTCTAAACCGAGCGGAGAATTTACGCCGGCCTGCTCTTTGGCGCTTTTAATTATAAAATTTTTGATGATCACGGGTTGTTTGGGGTTACGAAGAAGTGTTGCGAAAAGATTCTCCATTTCCTCGAACCCTTTTTGTGTCAGAAGGTTTTCCAATGCTTCAAGGCGTTCCTGAGGTGCGATGAGGGGGTTCACGGCGCGGTTGTAAACGGGATTTGTGCTGTCAAGATCGGCAGGATCGTCGTTGGCAGATAAAGGTGAGTAAATAGTCAAAGCAAGCACGATCAACGCCAAGCTCTGCGTGTGAAACAGGAAATTCCTAGCCATTATGACTATCTTGCCAGGAGGTTATTTCGTAAATGGGCACAGTCAAATTTGCCAGAACTTCACTGCTGTAGTTAAGGATTGCGGATCCGTTTCCGATCACATTTCCGTCTTCTGTGGTAACAAAGATTGCTCCGTTTACAAACATGTCGCCGTTTAGATGGGAAAGCTTGTCCGTGATAATAACGCCGTTAAAGTTCCCGTGCACGTTTTTCATTAAAGCGTCGGCATCCGCATTATGTACGATCAAAATCCCGCTGCTGAATGTACCAAAATCCACGGGGGTCCATGTATCGCCGGTATAATAAACAATTCCACTGAAGTTTGGAGACGGCGGTGTGCTTGTTTTGTACGCATCAAGCGTGCCGGCTTGGAGGCCAAGAATTTCTTCCGGCGTGGGAGGAAAAGGAAGCGCATTGAGTTGAACGGCTACCGGATCGTAGGGATTGGCCGGCACCGCACCGTTTCCGCCGATTTGTGAGCTTCCTGACTGGGTGTAGCTGTTTGCCGTAGTCGCTACGCCGTATACGCCCGGATCTCCGGTCAAATTTCCATTGGAATCGTGATCGCGTCCGTCAACAGTGATGTTACCGTTTGTTGTGAGATTGCTTGCCGCGTGAAGCGCTGCAATGGCATTTACCGATAAATTGGTTTGGTGAACGGTTACGGTAATGGTGGAACTGACATCCTTGCCGGACAGTGTTCCGGTGGAAACAATCGTCTTCGCGACATTGTCCCAGGTAACTGAGGCGCTGCCTTGCCCAATATTAACAGTGCCCATGCTTGTGGTACCGCCTGAATTGAGCGATGCAAGCTGCTGTTGAATTCCGGCTTCTGCGATGTAGAATGCTTGTGTAATGTAAGAGTCTGTATAGGACGCCCGTATTTCGCCGTAACTCATCGCGTAGAGCGAAGCAAGTAAAATGGTCATGAGCAGGAGAATGCCGTAAAAAGTTACAAGGATTATCCCGTGCTCATCGTTGATCCGCAGCTTCTTTCTTGGGCAAAAGCCTCTTTTTACAATGTGCGTAGCCATGTTAATTTCTTATCGTGACCTCCATACTTAAGGATTGCGTGAGGAGCGAGCCGTTGGCCGCTTCTTTCGTTCCAGTGACGTCAATTCCTACTTCACGAGGGTTTAGCGCATTATAAGTGAAGTCTACGTCAGAAATGTTTGTTGCCAGTATGCGTACGGCGGCGCCGTCATTTCTGAGAATTTCTTTGCCGGTCGTGCCGCCCAAGCTATAAACGATGGTTTGCCAGGCTGTTGGCCCGGTCTCACTTACCGCTGTGGGCAATTCGAAACGAATACCGTTGTTGTCCGGGCCGAGAACAACAATTCCGTTTGGACTTGCCGCGCCGGCCTCCCGAATTTCGCGCACCATCGATCTAAGGCTGTTTACCAAATCGTCGTGGAGCGTGATAACAGCGCGATTGATGTGCCAGTTGCGGTAGCCAACAATCATGACCAATACGGCAGCAAGTAAGAAAACAATGGTTATGGTTGCGACGATCATAAACTCAATCAGCGTGAACCCTCGCTTGTTTCGCCTGATCATCTTGCTTTGCAGCAGCTTTTTCATACATTCCCTGCGATTCTTGTGATCACCTGATACGTCATAGGATATCCCTTTGTGTTCCAAGCTATATGGACACCCACTTCCGTTAAATTGTTCGTTATCGTAGCGAAGGTGACCGTTGCATTTTCGTTGTTTAATGTGTTACACCCATTTGTGTTAGCCCAAGCGCTCCAACCAATGTTTTTAGCTGTGTTGATATCCGTGTCGGCCTGTAGACGGATTTCCTCCAGAATTTTTTGAGCGTGGAACGATGCCACGGAGAGACCGCGGCCCGTTTCTTGAAGAAGATGCATTTGCGCAACAGCAGCAACACTGCCTACCAGTGTGATTCCGAAAATGCTTAGGGCTATGGCAATTTCAATTAGTGTGAAGGCAGATCTTGATCTTTTTTGTGTGCGTGGCCTGTAGGCCGGGGGCTGTCTGAGAAAAGCGATGCTAGCGTTCATTTCACCTCCGTTTAATACGGCGAACGCCGGCGATGGTCTTATTTGGAACGGTATCAAACCTATCATCGTCCATGACATACCGATCAAGTCTCCATTTCGCCCTTTTTTACTCCCATCTAAATATTGCCTTGAGTTTAAACGAAACACAAGTTTTCGGTAGGATATTGATTCTCTGTAACTCAATCTGTATCAATAACTTAATGACTCTATCTAGAATTCGTTTTACAAAGTTCAAATGAGTGTCGGCGGGAGAAACAAGTGTCGGGTAAAATTGTATTAGGAGCGTGATGGGATGGATCTTAGGGTTAGGCTGAAAAGGACGCGTGGCGCGTTAAACACTCGGCAAGCCGGATTTACCCTGGTCGAACTACTCATGGCTCTTCTTATTTTTGTCGTTGCCGTGGGTTCTGCCTTTGCCACTTTCCAAGCTTCGGCGCAGCTCAGCGAAACAGCCCGCAACCGGATGATTGCCGTTCATGACGCCGCCTCCATTCTGGAAGAAATAAAGGTAACCCCGCTGCAAAATGTGATGACAACATTGCCTGCGCAGCTAGCTGCTAATCAGTACAATTCCCAAGTGCGTGTGTATGACTCCGCCGGAAATTGGACGGGCCAGACGGTGCCGGCGCTTACGAGTGAGCAGATCACGCTGAGCAGCAACCCCGCAGTTATCAATGCCAACACTACGCTGGCTACATTCACCGTAACCGTAAGCTGGAATGATGCAAGGGGACGGGCTCTGTCGCTTAGCCTGACAACACAGAAAAGTGCATACTAAATATGAAAACGAGCGCTTACAAACCTAACATTCTGCTGTCCAGGCGGTTCGGGTTTTCCTTGGCTGAAGTCATGCTTTGCGTTCTTCTCAGCTCGATCATGTTTCTCACGGTTGTTGCGTCAGCGCAAACCGGCATACTTTCCATGCGGCATACGGATGTGAGGGTTTATTTGAATGATCAATTGCGGCAGGGCATAGCTGCGTTTGCACGGGAAATTGTGCAGACCTCGCCTGCGACGATAGTGGCTCATCTTAATATCACAACCGATCCGAGCAACAATAGCGTTGTTGTTTTTCAAATTCCGGTGGATGCCGACGGTATTAACGATTGGGGCGGCGCTGCGCGGTCGGACGTTGTGGACAATAACACGGAATATACGCAGTGGGGCGCCCACCGCAGTCTCGGCAATGAAGATTCGACCGAGGCGCTTTTGGGGCAATGGATGCGCTATTCCGTTCAGCAAAATGCAGCCATTTCCGACCCGGCCCAGCGGAACCAGCTCGTTCGTGACATTTTGCTTGCCGATGGAGCGACCGTTGACCCCGCCTCACCGAGCAAAGTTATCGCGAGCAATATTACCCGTTTTCAGGTGACGAAAAATCAGGAAAGGTTGACGGCCACACTAGGAGCTGAGAGCCGGGACAGTACGCAGGGCGGCGGGACGCCGCGGATTCTTCGGGACTCATATTCGAAGGATTTGATACTTCGAAATGACGTATTCTAAAAAGGAGCTGATGACTATGTTTTCGCATAGAACAAAACGAAACGAAAAAGGTTTCCTTCTGTTGTCTTCGCTATTCGTGACGACCCTGCTCACGGCGTTATCCGTCGTAGCTTATTCGCGGGCCATGAATGAATTTAGCCTGGTGAGCCGGGAGATCGATCGTGTGAAAGCATATTATGTGGCCGAAGCCGGCATCCAGAATGTAGTCGCGCAAATCGGCAGCAACGCCTATACCGGTTTTATTCTGATCGATCCTGTAACCGGCGTCGGCGTTCTTGACGGAAATCACCAGGGAAATATTTCGGTCAGTGATTTTCAAAACACGTACGGCGCAAGTCTTTTATCCAGTTTTTCGGTGGATATCGATTATATCGATGCGGCCGATTATGTGATCCTTGAGGCCCAGGGTGTCTCCGGGTCTGAATCAAGAATCCTTGAGGCCCGCGTTTTCCTGGAATCGAATTTTTCCAAATATCTTCTTTTTGTCGATTACCCCAATTTCGGTTCCGGTACCAACGCTATTTACGGAGAACCTACCAATGACCCCTTGCACCCGGAAGGAGTAGCCCCGCACCAAGGCATCCGCCCGAACCTGTACTTTACGGGTGATTATCAAATTTCAGGAAATAATGTGCAGGTCTATGGCGACACGGCTACCGAAACCGCTGTGACGCAAAGCACAAGCACATCCAAGATTCACGGTGATACGTATACGGGAACGTTTCAGACGGATGTATACGGCAATCCTACTGATGATGGGATCACAGGAGGTGTTGTAGTGACGGACGGTTATAAGGACGATTTGGATTATGACAAGGATGGTATAGGCCCGAATCCGGGCGATCCCGACGATCCGGATGATTTTCCGGATCGACACGGTCTAAATCCCGAGAATTTTGAAACGCTTCCGGGGGTAAATAAGAACTTTTACACAAATTCAGCGCACAATTCTATCCCGACATTTGGAGGCGCAACGGTTCAAAGTCGATATCTGGAATTTGTTCCGGACCCGTCGGGCGGGAACTTCACTATTGTAAAAGAATACAACGCTTCCAACTACACAACGCAAGTTGCATCTTACAATTTACCTAAAACAGCCGTAGTGTACGTGAACGGCGATGCTTATGTGAAAGGCGCTGTAGAAGGCAGGATTTCCGTAGTTTCTTCAAAAGACATTCATTTCATGGGCAACGTGACCTACAAAAATGGCGCCGTAAAATCCGACCCCAACCATTCTGTAGCGTTTCTCGCCAGCGACCAGCTTTATTTCAAGCCGGATTCCATGACCGTGAGCGGGATCTTTTATTCAGAAAATGAAAATAATAACAACGGCTCTCCTAACGGTGTTGCTTTTGAGGCGAGCAAGACGCTCACCGGCGGGACGGATACCACGAAAACATTCCTTCGTGTTTACGGTAACCGGCTGGTTGTGGGTCGGACCAATTTAAGTATTTACGCTGACCGTGAGTATCTGTACGATGCGGGACTCAGGAAATACAGGCCGCCGGGACTACCGGTTGAACCTTCCATTCAAATCGTCCGGGAACTTTAATCTTGTTTTTCTGAAAAAATGAACTCATAATTCTGACGAATAAGGGCCATTTTGTAACCGCAAGAAGGTTATCTTGAATCACGGGAAACAGAAAGTCTTGCTCATCGCTGCGGGCATCCTGTTTGTCATCCTATCCTTTTGGACTTGGAAGCTTGTATTCACATCCGGCGGCTTGCGGGCGATCGGAGGTGATGGAAGCAAGACCGCTGAAGTTGAACTCCCGCCCCTGAAACAGAATGTGGTTTTTACGCGCCTGCCTGTCGATACTTCACTTTCCGACGATCCTTTGAGCAATAAAAAGAAACGTTGGGAAGATGCTCTCGCTCAACAGGCAGAAGACGAAGCCAAGTACGGTCCCGATGGAAAACGTCTTGCTCCTCCGATTCTGGATTGATTTGCACACATGAGGCATATTTTCTTAACCCATTGTTATCATAAGTTATTTTCTCACCGATAGTTAAATCACTCTAATCTTGCTTTTCATCTGGGCTTGCTCTATCATATAAAACTTTTCGGTCTAAATGCCGTTCTCATTAAGAAGCGCGTGCTCAGAGAGGTTAAGTGCAGACAAATGCGCGGGCAGGGTTGTTTATGAAGAAAATCCGGATCGGTCTTATCGGTTTGGGCAATATAGGAACGGGTGTTTATGAAATACTCACGCGGAAAGCCCGTTTCCTGGAGAAGAAAACCGGCGCAGCACTGGAACTTCGTTATGCCTGCGACCAGCGCATTTCGCAAAGAGGAAGGTTAAAGATTCCGCGCAAAATTTTTGTAAGAAACCCGCGCATGGTTCTGAAAGATCCGTCGGTAGATATTGTCATCGAATTGATCGGCGGCATTAAGACAGCACGAACTGTTATATTGGAAGCGCTGCGCTCCAGGAAGCATGTGGTAACGGCCAATAAAGCGCTTTTAGCCGAATGCGGCCCTGAGATCTTCCGTACCGCCGTTCGTCTTGGACGTGAGATCTTTTTCGAAGCCAGTGTCGGCGGCGGAATTCCGATCATCAAAACTCTACGAGAATCGTTTGCCGCCAACCGGATTACAGCGATCCATTCGATTATTAATGGCACATGCAACTACATTCTCACGCGCATGTCTAAAGACCGCCTAAGTTTTGACGAAGCGCTCCGCCAGGCGCAGGAAAAAGGTTATGCGGAAGCGGACCCGACGCTGGACATAAGCGGTGCGGATGCCGCGCATAAAATTACGATTCTTGCCATGCTGGCGTTTGAAGGTCTTGTACCGTTCTCGGCAGTTTCCATGGAGGGCATTACGGGAATTACGAGCGACGATATCACATTTGCTCATGAGTTTGGATACGTGATCAAACTTTTGGCGATTGCGAAAAAGACGGATCGAGGAATCGAGGCCCGCGTTCAGCCGACGCTCCTGCCCGCGGGCCACATTCTGGCGAATGTGGATGACTCGTTTAACGGCATTTTGCTTCACGGGGATGAAGTGGGCGACTCTCTCCTTTATGGACGCGGCGCCGGGCGGCGCCCGACGGCCAGCGCGGTGGTGAGCGATGTAATCGATTTGGCGCGGTTGATCACAGCGGGACAGCGCGCGCCCAAGCTGCCCGTGAGCCGTTCGCTTAAGGTGAAGAACTTGTCGGCCATCGAGTCTCGATATTATCTGCGGTTTACGGCGGTGGACCGTCCGGGCGTGCTTTCGCGCATATCGTCCGTGCTGGCCCGGCAGGGCATCAGCATCAGCGATGTTATTCAGAAGGAGCGGAGAGCAGGGAAAATTGTTCCCCTCATTCTTCTCACGCATCATTCGCGTGAAGACAAGATCCGCCGGTCACTGAAGCTTTTGAATAAGTTGAGCGTGGTTCGCGCACGCACGCAAGTTATCCGCATCGAAGATTGAACTTATGGTAACGCTTAAAAAGATTGAAAAGAAAATTGGGGTGATCGAGCGATACGCGGAGTTTCTCCCTGTAACGACGAAAACGCCGATTATTTCGCTGAACGAGGGAAACACACCGCTGATTCTGGCGGAGGCGCTGCCGGCGGAAATAGGTTTAAAAAACGTAAAGATCTATCTCAAATTTGAGGGGCTGAATCCGACAGGCTCTTTCAAAGATCGCGGGATGACGATGGCGGTTTCAAAGGCGCTTGAAAAAGGCGCCAAAGCCATTATGTGCGCTTCGACGGGAAACACCTCGGCCTCCGCTGCGGCTTTTGCCTCGCGCTGCGGGCTTAAGTGCTTCGTCCTTGTTCCCGAAGGCAATATTGCCAAGGGAAAACTTCTTCAGGCGTTCCGTTACGGCGCGAAAGTGATTGTGGTGAAAGGAAATTTTGATCAGGCGCTTGAGCTGGTTAAGACGATTACCTCAACCACGGATATACATCTGGTGAATTCACTGAACCCCGATCGCATTCAGGGGCAAAAAACCGCGGCATTTGAAATTTGCGATGATCTGGGCGATGCCCCGGAGTATCACGCCATTCCGGTAGGAAATGCGGGCAACATCACGGCGTACTGGATGGGGTACAAAGAATACCAAAAAGCCGGGCGTTCGGGCCGGCTTCCGAAGATGCTTGGATTTCAGGCCGCCGGTTCCGCACCGATTGTAAAGGGCCACCCTATTGAAAAGCCGGAGACGATCGCGACGGCCATCCGCATAGGAAATCCCGCAAGCTGGAAAGGAGCGCTTCTGGCGCGTGATGAATCGGGCGGTTTAATAGAAGCGGTGACGGATGAGGAAATAACGTGGGCATACCGTTTTATTGCCGAACGGGAAGGCGTTTTTGCCGAGCCTGCTTCTGCAGCGGCTGTGGCCGGGGTGAAAAAATTGGCCGAACGGAATTATTTTAAACCGGGAACGACCATAGCTGTTACGCTAACGGGTTCGGGGCTGAAAGATCCGGATTTTGCGTTGAGTTTTAAGGATGAATTAATTCCTGTCGAGCCTGTGCTTGAAAAAGTAAAAAAAATAATCGGCGCATAAATTGCGTCCGGTTTGCCCCATCACCCTTTCTCAGAGGTTACAGATGAAATATATTCTTTTAATACCGACGGGCCTCTCGGATGAGCCGATCCCATCCCTTGACGGCAAGACTCCGCTAGAAGTGGCGCAAACACCTAATCTGGATTTCCTTGCGAAACATGGAAAAGTCGGCCGCGCGCAGCATACGCCGAGGAAGTTTTATCCTGGGACGGACGTCACATCGCTTTCCGTTCTCGGCTATAACCCCGAGGAATATTACACGGGGCGCGGCGCTTTAGAAGCCGCTCACTTGGGTGTAAAACTCGGCGCGGATGAAGTCGCGTTCCGCGTTAACTTGGTGACCGTGGATGGCGAGAAACTGGTGGATTACAATGCGGGACAGATTACCACCAAAGAATCCCGCGCGCTCATTGCTTACTTAAATAAGACGCTTTCCAATGATGCCGTTCGCTTTGTTCCGGGACTGACCTACCGGCATCTCGCCATTTTTAAATGCAAACACGGATTGACAGGGCTCTCGGCTGCCTGCGAACCGCCGCATCTGGTTGTCGGAAAAGCGGTCGAAGAACATTTTCCCAAAGGGCCGGGCGAGGAGCTTTTGGCCCATGTGATGCGCGATTCGCGAAAGCTGCTTCGTGATCACGAAGTGAACCAGGTGCGCGTTGATCTGGGGGAGAATCCGGCCGGTATGATTTGGCTCTGGGGACAGGGCGTTACTCCAAATTTGCCCAATCTGACCAAGCGGTTCGGCGTGCGCGGGGCGCTTATTGCGGCGGTCAATCTGGTCCGCGGGCTTGGGCACTTTGCCGGGCTGGATGTATTGAATGTTGAAGGTGCTACCGGTTATGTGGACACTAATTTTGAAAGCAAAGGCCAAAAAGCAGTGGAGGCGCTCGAAAAATATGACTTCGTCTGCATTCATATCGAAGCCATGGATGAAGCTGGTCACGAAGGCAATGTGAAATTGAAGATACAATGTATCGAGCAGTTTGACCGTTACATTGTCGGGCCCGTCAGAAAATTTGCGCAGTCCAATAAAGATACGCGTATTCTCGTTGCGCCGGACCACGGCACTTCAAGTTTAAAGCGGGTCCATCTGCGCGAAGCGGCCCCCGTATTGCTTTACGGCGCCGGCGTTCAAGCCGATGAAATCGTTTGGTTTAACGAGGAAGCGGCGCGGCATTCAAATTGGTCTTTTGCCAAGGGGCACGAATTGATGAATGAATTTATTCGAAAATCTGGATCGTCGTTGCGAGCGACCTCTCAAGAACGTAGCCGGGGCATCTTGCCCCGGATAAGCTCTGCGGGGCGGGACGCCCCGCCTACGCGATCGTCGCCCATCGACGCTTCCTCGCACAATGACAATGAGATAACATGCGTCTTGTAGTTCAAAAATATGGCGGTTCGTCGGTGGCCAATCCCAAACGCATCATGAATGTTGCTCGCCGTGCCGTTCAGGCAAAGCGCAAGGGCAATCAGGTTATCGTTGTCGTTTCGGCCATGCAGGGAGAGACGGACCGGCTCATTCATCTGGCATATCAAGTTAATCCCGATCCGAGCCGGCGCGAAATGGATCAAATGGTCTCAACCGGCGAACAGGTATCCGTGGCGCTTCTGGCCATGGCCATTCACCGTCTCGGCGAGAAGGCCATTTCCATGACGGGATTTCAGGTGGGGATCGTAACCGACGAACTCCACACACAGGCCAAAATTGTTGACGTCCTGCACGCCGACCGCGTTAAAAAATGCCTTCGCGAGGAAAACATCGTCATTATCGCGGGCTTTCAAGGGCAGACGAGAAATCATGCCATCACGACGCTCGGCCGCGGCGGTTCGGATCTTACCGCAGTTGCAATGGCCAAAGTATTCGGCGCAAAAGTTTGTGAAATTTATACCGATGTGGACGGTGTTTATACGGCCGATCCGCGGATCGTTCCGAACGCCCGGAAGCTTAAAGAAATCAGCTACGAAACTATGTTGGAAATGGCCGCGCTTGGGAGTAAAGTCATGCATTCACGATCTGTCGAGGTCGGCAAAATTTATGGCGTTCCTATACTTGTCAGGTCCAGTTTAAACCATAATTCGGGCACGTTGATTACGGAGGAAAAGAAAAGTATGGAAAAGGAAGTTGTCAGCGGTATTTCATTGAATACCCAGGAAGCCAAAGTCACCATATTCGGCGTGCCGGACCGGCCCGGTGTCGCTGCGAAGATTTTTAAAATTATTGCGGACCACCATATCAACGTAGACATGATTATTCAAAACAAGACGAATACGAAAACCACCGACATATCCTTTACACTTATGAAAAGCGATTTGAAACGGTCGCTTCCGGTGGTCGAAAAATCAGCGGAGGCCGTAAAGGCCGCGCGCGTGGCCTGCGACGAAGACATTGCCAAAGTCAGCATTGTCGGGGTGGGCATGCGCTCTCATTCGGGCGTGGCCAGCAAGATGTTTAGCGCTTTGGCGAAGGAAAGAATCAATATCGAAATGATTTCGACGAGCGAAATCCGCATCTCCTGCGTGATCCGCGGAGACGAAGGGAAAAAGGCGGTCCGCGCCTTACACCAAACGTTTAGATTGGCGAAGAAATGAAAATCCGGCTTTACGACACAACTTTACGCGATGGGACACAGGGCGAGGGGATGAGTCTGTCCTTAAACGACAAGATTCTGATCGCCCGCATGCTCGATGACTTTGGCGTGCATTACATCGAAGGCGGCTGGCCGGGCTCCAATCCCAAGGATGCCGGTTTCTTCAATGAGGTGCGCAAGTTGAAATTAAAAAACGCCGTCGTTTGTGCGTTTGGCTCGACGCGGCGCGCCGGCGGGAAAGCCAAAACCGATAATCAAATCAACGCATTGATCGAAGCAAATACCAAGGCCGTCACGATATTCGGGAAAAGCTGGGACATGCATGTTACGGATGTGATCAAAACTCCGCTTAAGGAAAACCTGGAGATGATCAGGGATTCCGTGGATTACCTCAAGAGCAAGAAAAAGGAAGTGATTTACGACGCCGAGCATTTCTTCGACGGATTTAATGCCAATCCGGATTACGCGCTTGAGTCCATCAAAGCCGCAGAGGAGGCCGGCGCGGACAATATCACGCTCTGCGACACAAACGGCGGCACGACGCCGGAGCGGGTTGCCCAAATCGTGGAAGAGGTAAAAAAGGCGGTGAGGGTGAGTCTCGGCATCCACTGCCATAATGACATGGAACTCGCGGTGGCGAATTCCCTGGCAGCCGTCCGTGCGGGCTGTGATCTAATTCACGGGACCGTTAATGGGTACGGGGAGCGCTGCGGCAATGCGAACCTGATCAGCATTATTCCCGTGCTTCAATTCAAGATGGGTTATTCCTGTGTGAAGCCTGAAAATGTGCGGCGCCTTACCGAGATCAGCCACTACGTGGCCGAAGTCTGCAATATGCCCATCAACAATAATCAGCCGTTCACCGGCCGTTCCGCGTTTGCCCACAAAGGCGGCGTGCACGTAAATGCGGTGACCAAGACGGCCAAAAGTTATGAGCACATCACGCCGGATTCTGTGGGCAACGAACGGCGGTTTCTAGTCTCCGAATTAAGCGGCAAGACAAACGTTCTTTTGAAAGCGAGCGAGCTCGGCATAAAGCTCGATAAAAATTCGCCGGAAACGACGCGGATTCTAGACCGCATTCAGGATTTGGAAAATGAAGGCTATCAATTTGAAGCGGCCGAAGCGAGTTTTGAGCTGATTATCAAGAAAACACTCGGAAAGTACCGGAAGTTTTTTGATCTGCAGGGTTTCCGCGTCATGGACTTGGCCACCGAAAACGGCCGGTCCGTGAGCGAGGCTGCTGTGCGGCTTTCCGTGAACGGAAAGGAAGAGCACACGGCCGCCCAAGGCGACGGTCCGGTCAACGCTCTTGATCTGGCGCTCCGGAAAGCACTCATTAAATTTTATCCCGCCATTGAAAAAATCCACCTGGTTGATTTCAAAGTCCGCGTCATAAACGGCGCCGAAGGCACGGCCGCCAAGGTTCGCGTTTTCATCACATTCCAGGATGAAAAGGAAACCTGGTCCACCGTAGGTGTGTCGACCAATATTATCGAGGCAAGTTGGCAAGCCCTCGTCGAAGCCATTGAGTATAAATTGCTGAAGTCATAGCGACTGCACTAATGAAAATCACCTGCGACCCGAAATACAACATAGCTTATATCAGTTTCAGGGAGAAGACCGCTCGGGTTGAAACTCTTCACGTTAGCGATTCGGTTAATATCGACATTACCCCAGATGGAACTATTTATGGAATAGAATTGCTTAATGCCAAAGAACAGTTGGGGGATATTAAAGACAGGAAGTCACTTGTCGTTAACATTGCAACAACCAAGAAAACGAAGGCGAATTCATCAGGAAAACGATCTCGTTAGGATGGGTTTTGGATCCGCACTGATTTATTT
>JACQQS010000044.1 GCA_016206925.1 Candidatus Omnitrophota bacterium | reverse complement strand
TCTGTGGTTTCTCACAACCGTCTTTGCCACGGAGGAGGATATTTTATACTTCCTTCTGTAAGGCCAAGCCTTTTCAAGTCTCACTGGTCAAACCAGTGGCTTACCTATCATTGAGTTATAAAACAAAATCCACCCGTAGGATAAAATTACAGACCGCAGGATGTGGACTGCTGCAAATGCGAGCCCCAGACCGGACAAAAATTTTATTATGCTAAACCGATTTTGTTCTTGCGTGTTCATATTTACTTTCCGGATACCAGGTTAACCAAGCGCTTAAAAGCGCCGTCTGGCCGGGCAGCCGTTTTAATGTCTTGTCAGATTCCTTCGAATATAAAGCGTCTTCTTTTATTTTCCAAAGTTGGCCGTTTTGATCTGTCACGGTTGACCCGCCGCATTCGACAAAATTGTGCGCGTTTCTTTCGAATGTATAAATGGCACCACCTTTATTTTCATAAAGGATGACCAAGTCTAACCCACCGATGTTGTCGTTGACAATCCTTTTTTCCCTTAATTCGGTTATCAAATAAGCTTTTGCGCTTTTTTGCAGATAAACCCCGTAAACCAAAGGGTTTTGAGCAGAATTGTCCTGCTCCATTTCGAAGGATTTAAATGGGGACAGGTCTTCATAATTTATTTTATAGCCAGTATTTATGTCTAAGACAAGCGATTTGCTCGTTGCATCGCGCCACGCTTTCCATGTGGTTCGTGTTATTGGAATTCGGGTGAGACTCAGGCCCTCCGCGGCGGAAGATCCAGTGATTGCCTTGCCCGTTGAAGCATTCCATAAGCCGGCATTCCGGTGATCGTACATAACAAAACTCTGCTGCGCTACAAGACCCGAAAAGCCAAATGTCAAACCGTTTAACTCATGCGTATCATACGCACTTGCGGTTCTGCTGTAGGGACACATCATAAGCGTGACCGGCCGGGGTCCGACGGTGTCATTGATAATTAGATGCCAGTTTAGAATTTTTTCCGGATACGCGCGTGCCGCACCGCCGACTAAGATCCCATATACTATGTCATCGTCTCCTAGAAATGTCGCCGCTCTTTCACGGACCATTTTCGGTGAATTTATCGCTGGCGCCCCGTCTTTGAGCTCTCCGCTCCAAAAGAGGTCCTGCAGTGTGATTCCGGGCGCCATCCGGTCAAATGAGAAGATCGCCAAAGCAGGATCAAGGCGTTTAAACAGGTCTTTTTTAAATTCATCATACACATCGATAGGAGAGATCTCGAGCGCGCGAGTCCAGCTTGCCCAATCGAGCCAATTTCCTCCGTAGTCTTTCTGGGATAGTTTTTTGAGCGCAAGAATTATTTTTTCGGATGAAGCATCTCCTGCGGAAAGCAGGTCGATCAGAATCGGGATCGCCCGGGTGTCCCGAAGCTGGCCAAGTTCCTCGATCGCCGTTTCCTTGATTCTTACGTTGTGGTGAGTCACATTTCCTACCAATGACGAAAGATACCGGTCGCTTGTAAACGCGCTGGTCTTTGATAAAGACTGGTCTTCAGAACGAACGATTGTAACGCTTGTGACAATGCATGTGAATGCCAGCAATACTTTTATCAGCCAACGGCCGTTCATGTTATCTTTGTCTCGCTAAATTCGCGCGGCGGCAGAAATACGGAATCTTCAAGTTTAGACGAATCAATATCGGATAGCAGCTTCTCTTCGGTAAAGTTTTGCTCACCTGCCGGATTGAAACTTGTTACCGTCTCAAGCGGAAACAGATTCCGGGTGAGCAAGAGCGACTCGATGCGTAACGCGTCCAAAATAAAAGGCGCATCCTGAAAATATAATTGCAATAGCGCAATGATCCTCAACAACTCATCCTGGCCAGCGATATTGTTTGCTGCGCATGCCTGGGTACGCTTCTGAGACGATTCAATTAGAAATGGCTGACATTTCCTTCCCCGTACGTCTTTTTCACCACCCTCTATTTGAATTTGGTGATAAGACTCAGCGCTGGGATCTCTGAGCGCATCGGCGCGGTTTCCAGATCGTAGCTGTTCGGATAACATGTCGGCAAATTGTGCTCTGACGGCTTCTTTTTGCGACCTTAGCGTTTCTTCAAATTGCTCCGGCTCGGAATAGAAAAATTGTGCGCGTCCGAAATCGATAAAACAAATTCGCCGGCTATCCAAGTCGAATATTTGCGCTGTTTTTCCCTCCTCGACAATTTTCATTTGCCTGCCTTTTATGTAGATCTTCTCGGTGCGGCTTTCTGAATAATCAGCGCCGAAACGTTCGGTAATGTTGAAAGTAAAAGTAACGTCAGCGAAAGCGCGCGGGGAGAAGAGAGACAGCAGGATTAATGTCAGCGCCATGAAATTCATTTGGGAATTGTTCAGGGCTCAGGAGCTTGTGGAAAAGAGTATTCTTGTTTGGCTGCGACTTGATCGACGGGCGGCGAGTGGTTTTCAATGGTACCGATTCGCGCGTGAATTTGGTCAAATTTTTTGCGTGAGCGGTCGTAAGCACCCACTGCGCTGGCCAGATGTTTCCCCAATGTGGAGATTTCGTCGTCCAATTTTCCGAAATCGAGACGAAGCCTGCCGAGCATCTCCTGTATGCTTCGAGCGTGTTCTTCGATTTTTAATCCGCGCAAGCCCAATAGAATAGTTTGCAGGTAGGCGAATAATGTATTTGGCGATACAGGGATGACTCGTTTGTGCAAGGCATACTGGATCAGAGACTGCTGCCCCGCAATTTGATAATCGGATATGCTCAGTTCGTAGTATACATTTTCAGCCGGGATATACATCAACGCAAAATCGAGCGTGCCTTCATCCGGCACGATGTATTTGGAAGCAATGGTTTCGATATGTTTTTTGGTATCCGCGACCAGAAGGCGATGGGCTTCCTCCTTTTCTCGGTCGCTTTGCGCGTTCCAGAATCGCTTAAAGTTTTCGAGAGGGAATTTGGCGTCAATCGGCACCAGTCCTTGAGCCAAACATATGATCGCATCCACTTTTTCGTTGTTTTTGAACGAATATTGCAGCTGAAAATGATCGTTCGGAAGAATTTGAGTCAGGAGATCACCCAAAATCAATTCGCCCAAAACTCCGCGCTGCTTGGGTGCTCTTAAAATATCCTGAAGACCGCGAATATCCTTTCCAACCTCATAAATTCGCTTGTTGGCTTCTTCAAGCTGGCCGAGACTATTTTGAACCTGGCCAATGACCTGAGCGGCGCCATCGAGCCGGCTGCCGATCCGCTCTTGAGTCTGGGAGAGAACGTTTCGCTGATCACTCATGCGAGTGTCGATCTGCTGCTGTAAATTGTGCAGGCGGTTATCAAAGATACGGAGAATTTCTTCGAATCTGGATGCATCAGACCTGCCTATGCTTTGGCGGCGCGCAAAGACATAGATCATCAATACCGCTAATCCGAACGCTGTTAATAATGAAACCGCGATTGCTATTAAAGTGGAAGGCACCCTTTACCTCCGAAGTGTCGAGGTATATTAATATCATGGGGAAGACGTGTCAATGTGCGCCGTGAGGAATTAGACCGTGTTCGCGGCTTGCTGAGTATGTTCGGTTTGCTCTTGTTTATGCGGTCTTCGAGAGAACGGGGTTCGAAACAGGAATCCGCGTCTGCGTTCTTCAACCTTGATTTGCTGCTCCTCGACATGCAATGCGGCGTCCCCTATCAGCCTGATGCGGCTGCGGAACTGCCTTTCAAAATTCCGGATGGATTGTCTTTCACGCTTTAAAAGATGTTCCACAACGGCAGGATGAGCCACTGCCTGTATTTCTTTGTGCGCATTTCCAGCTAAACGCCGCCGTATTTCGCGTAAAATCTCAATTCCCATAGTTGTGATTGATTTAACCGTACCCTTTCCTCGGCAGTAGGGACAGCTGTTAAAAACAGAACTGGCCACAGAAGGTCGGACACGCTGACGCGTCATTTCGACAAGGCCAATTTCTGAAATCGGCAGGATGTTTGTCCGGGCTCGATCCTTACTTAGTTCAGTCCGCAAAGCCCGGTACACTTCCCTTCTGTTCTGGTAATTTTCCATATCGATAAAGTCAATAATGACAATGCCGCCCACATCACGCAAGCGTAACTGCCGGGCTATTTCCTTTGAAGCCTCAATATTCGTTTGAAATACCGTATGCTCAAGGTTGTTTGATCCTGTGAATTTACCTGTGTTGACATCAATAGCAACAAGGCTTTCGGTTTGCTCGATAACAATGCTGCCGCCGGATTTTAGCGGTACCATTCGCTGAAAGGTGTTGGCAATTTCTTCATCTATCCGATGATGCGCGAATAAAGACTCATTTTCCCGATAAAGATCAAGCTCGGGCTCGTATCCCGGAAGATAGCTTTTCATGAACTGCTGGATCTGCTTGAAGAGCTCCCTCTTGTCCACGATCAATTTGTCCTGGCCTTCTTTAAAACTGTCGCGAATCATTCGCTCGATCAAATCGGGTTCTGTATGAATGAGGGCCGGTGCACGGCTTCGTTTCTGCATGCCTTCAATATTCCGCCACTGGTTGAGAAGATAGCGGATGTCCCTCAAAAATTCTTTTTTGGTTTTGCCTTCCCCCGCCGTGCGGACAATAAACCCGACGCCGTCAGGAATTTCGATGTCGGCAAAAATCTCTTTTATACGGTCGCGTTCATTGCGGTCAGCAATTTTTCTCGAGATACCGAAGCGCTCGTGGCCTGGCATGAGCACGAGGTAACGTGCCGGCAGGGAGATGTGCGTAGTCAGGCGGGGGCCTTTGTTGCGAATGGCTTCTTTTACAACCTGGACAATGATTTCCTGCCCGGCGCGGAGCACATCCTCAATGTTGACGTTTTTTCTTTTAATGTCTTCGGGGTCGATCCCGATTTCATCCGAAAACGGCGAACTGAGCGAATCCCCCACGTAAAGAAACCCATCCTTGCCCGTCCCAAGATCGACAAACGCGGCATCCATGCCTTTAACAACCGATTTGACGCGGGCTTTGTAAATATTTCCAAACTGGCGGGCGGTTTCGGCGCGCTCTATGTAGAATTCTTCGAGACGGCCATCTTCGAGGATGGCGATTCGTTTTTCGTTGGCTTCTTGCGAGATTAAAATCGTGCGTTTCATGGTTTTTTCCTTTTTTTTACACACACGCATATTTCTTGCGCGGAGTTATACTTAAACGCACGAATATGGGATCGAAGTGATTAAATCGTGGGAGTTTGTTGCGCGGGTTGGAGTCCGGCCATAGGCTGACCTTCAGTATCGACAACGTTGACGGTAACGAAAAATAGCGTTTCTATCTTTTCATTACTGCTGCCGGCAGTTTCCCGCTTTGAGCGGAAAATCTTGCCAAGGACCGGGATCTCGCTTAAAAACGGGATTGCGTCATCCGTTGTTGATTTAGCATCGGTAAGCAATCCGCCGATCGCGATCGTTTCGTTGTCTTTGATGAGGACCTGTGTTGCTGCTTCCGTAGTGGTAAAGCTAGGAAACGCCAGGTTGGTTGTGCCTATCGCTGTAAACCCGTCAAAAGAACTCACTTCGGGTTTCAAATCCACAAGTATTTCATCGGCATTGTTCACATGAGGCGTTACGCTAAGCACCACACCAACATCGCGCGGTGTAAAGCCGGTTACCTCAAAGCTCCCAGATGTCTCGTTGCGTTCAAATGTGGGCAGGCCAATTTCCTGGCCCACCTGAACTTTTGCCGTTTGATTATTCAACACAACGATGCGTGGATTTGAAATGATCTTTGTATTCGTGCGTGAACGTAATAAATTTAATACAGCAGAAAGAGAAGAAAAATCCAAAGTACCAAAAGTGAATGCGTCGGATGATGCGCTTGCGGCCGGCTGTGGGAATGCACGGACATCGCGCTCGTTTCGTATATCGGTAGTTCCGCTAGCTAGTTGCGGGAAGAAGGATTCTTGAAATCGTCCGAACGGAAAAGGAAATTGAACATTTTTATCCGCTGTAAACGGTAAGGTCGTGGGTCTGACCGATCCAGTACCTAATCCACCCGCAATATTCCAGTCAATTCCGAGATTTTCAGTATCGCGGAGCGCTGTGCGAACCACTTTAGAGTCGATGTAGACTTGCGGCGTGCGTTTATCCAGCGTCCTAATAACCTTTGCTATTTTGTACAAGTTTGTAGCAACGTCGGTAACAATAACAACGTTTGCGCGAGGAACGGATTTGATTCTTCCCCTTTCCGTTAACATTTCCTTGATCGCTTCCTCCACCTCTTGCGCCGTTGTGTAATTAAGTATGAACGTCTCTGTTACAAGTTCCTCAGCGGCAAGATTCTCTCGGGTGGTCACGCGAATCACATTACCAGAGCGCTCATAAACATAGCCGTACGTTCGCAGCACTATGTCAAGAGCCCTATCCCAAGGCACATCGGTCAGGCGAACGGTTATTGTCCCGCGAACTTCAGGACCGGTAACTATGTTGACCCCGCTCTTCAAGCTGAGAATACGCAGGACATTAAGAATGTCTGCATCCTTGAAATCAACCGTAACGCGTGCTTCTTCCGACGGAGATTCGGAACCTTCTGGGACCAATGCCTCTGCGGATAACGTGGATATGCCAAAACCGCCTTCCTCGTTCTGGGCGAACCCTCTCTGCGCGGCTGTTGTAATCGCAAAAAATGTTAAAAGGGCCACGGTCAACGTCCTTAAAGACTGCAGCGATCCGTTCATTTTTCTGTCCCTATCATTTTTCGGTTTTTGTTTTAGTCTCGTCACTCGGAAGCTTGATGGTGTAAAGAATGTCACCCTTGGCTATTTTCACGAAGTTACTCCCGATTTCCTTAATCTCAAAGCCTCCAATGAAATCGGAAATGCGATAGATTTCGCCGTTTACGATGGCGAGCGACCCCTGAAGCGGATCAAATATAATTCCCTCTAATTTAACCCCTTCAACAGATAGTTCTTCTAAATCCGATACTTCAACGTTATCTGTAAAAAGCGAAAGAAACGGATCACGCCGATCGGCACTATCATACATAAACTCTCTGTCTAACGCTAGGCAAAAATTTGTAGCCATGCCCCACATGACCGCGATGAACAGGAGGAATTTTAAAAGATTTAAAGGTTTCATCGTTTAATTTGCATTACTGCCTCCAGCCGTATTTTTTGCGCTGATCACGGCCAGCGACAATGAAACCTTGTTTAATTCTATCTTGCTTTCCCGTCCCGAAATCGTGAGCTCTTGAATTTTGAAAATTTTTGGCTTTTGATAAAGCGTCGCTAGCAGTTTTACAAGCCCGTGGAACTCGCATTCCATATCTATTTCAAATTCAAACGCCTCGTAGGCATGCCGAAACGCTGGATCAATATATTCTTCCAGACGATTGGGACGAGAACTGGTGATCTGTACGCTAAGATCACGAGCAAGCTCGGAAATGTCCGCTACGAAATTGGCCACCTCCTGTTCCGTAAACAGAGACTGCCGCGTATCGTTTATCTGTTTTGCGAGCCTGTTTTTTTCCTCTTCCAGCGCCGGCAGCAACTTGACATTTCTATAAGCTGCTGTTATTGAATCACGCGTTTGCTTAAGCTGCTCGGATGTTGCGCGAACACTAAGATAGGAAGGCAGCGTCAAACAAAGACCGATTCCCAAAGCAATACCCGCCGGAATAACGTGCTTCTGGATAGTTTTTCGGTCAATATACTGTAAACCTTTAGCAACAAACGGCATGTGCTAACGGCTCCTCACAAACGCAGCCTTGAACTCAACAATTTCAACTCTGTCAGCCATTTTTCGTTTTGTAGTTGTTAAAAGCTCTATGTCCGCTGAAATATTGTCTTTTGCCAATATCTTCCCCATTTCGCTCTTGAGCGCATTCGTGAAATCTCCTACCGAACTGATAGCCGATGCACTAGCTACCGGGCGCGCGAATCCAATGAGCGTCAACGTCCATCCTTTTGGCTCATCCTTCAGCTCAAGCTTTGATAGCCACAGATTGCTGGGAATGCGAGTGGAAATCAAGCCCAGGGCTTGCGACCAATTAATCTCGTTGGATAACATCGACCTGATCAGCGCTGCTTCAGCCCGCAGGCTTCCCTCCAGATATTCCGTAATCGACTTTGCCTGGTCATTTTTCAACCGGATGGATTGTAAATTGTCGGCAGCGAAAGCAAGCTGGCGTTTGTTGGCGAAATAGGAAACGGTGTTGACGAGCGTGAGAACAATCGCAATAGCCGTAGCCAGCGTTGTTGCAATAGAGAATATCGGCTGGTGTTGCGCCCGCCGCACGCGGTCTTCAAGTGGTAAAAGATTTACTTCAATCATGTCCACACCGAAATTTGCCGTTTAAAAATCGTTTCCATTTACCTAAGCGCCAGCCCAGCACAAACCGCAAGACCCGGCTTCAATCGTGTTACCCGGCTTGCCTCAATGTGGTGACCGACTTCGATTTTGGCAAGCGGGTCCCAATCCGAGACCGGGATTCCGGTCTGCTCGGCCAGCAGTTCCTGGAAATGATCCAGCTGTGTGCTCGAGCCGGAAATGTACAGTTTTGACGGAGGTTCGGCTTTTGTGACGTGATTTTCAAAATAATTGAAGGAAAGCCGGATTTCCTGCGCCAAAAATCCGAGCGCTTCCACGATTAAAGGGCGTATGTCCGTGTCGTTTTTCCAAACAAAAGCCAACTTACGTTTCTCAGCTTGATCGGTAGTGATGGATAACCCCTTGACAATGGCTTGCGTAAAATCTGCCCCGCCAAAACTTATTTCGCGCGTAAAAACAGGTTCTCCCTTGAGCAGGATAGAAAGATTACACGCGCTCTGGCCTATATGAAGAAGCCCCACCGTCTCCTTCAGCGAGTCGGGGTAATTAAATTGAAACGCGTTGATAACGGCAAGCGGCGGCGCGTCTACCAGGGTTAAAGGAGCCTCCACGTCGCGGCAAGACTGCAAAACAGTTTTAATAGCGTCTCTTTTACAAACAGCGAGAATTCCTTTGATAATTTTCTTCCCCCGCTCATCCAGATCCTCTCCGATAAGATAACTATCCACGACAACATCGCTGATTTGGTAAGGGATGTATTTTTCGGCTTCGTAGGACATGGATTGCCGGAATTCCTTTTCGCTCATCTGGGGCATGGTAATGTAGCGGACCAGCGTGGAGGCTCCCGATACGGTTGCGTGGATCTCGACGTTATCTTCAAACTTTTCAGTGAAGATGCGCTTTAATTCTTGTGTGAGATTGGATATAGGCTCCGTTGAGCACGGCAGAAATCTCAAATCGATCAAGCGGGCTTTGCCATTTATGTGTTCCATAGTAACGGTACGAATGGAAGTCGCTCCGATGTCCAATCCAATTCTGACGGGAGGCCCTATTTCTGGAGTGACCCAATCCAAACGTTCCAATATTTTTCGGAAAGGAATGGACTTTCGGGAGTACTTTCGGAGCTTTTTCTGACCGCGGCTGGGGCGCTTTTGAGGCGGAAAGAATTCCTTGAGTTTGTTGAACATAGTCATTACTAGCGATTATCGGCCATCTTTGACTTTTGATTAGCGCGTAAATATTCGGCGGCGGTCATTAAACATCCTGTGCTTGGCGAAGAACTTCTTCCAACGTGGTAGAGCCGCTATTCACCTGGCGTATGCCGTCATCTAAGAGCGTTGGCATCTTGGCACTTACCATCGATTCCTTCATGCGTTCAGAAGTGGCCTTTTCAATAATCAGTTGACGGATCGTTTGATTGGGAACCATAAGCTCGGCAATAACGGTCCTTCCGCGATAACCGGTCATTTTACAACTTGCGCAGCCCTTCCCTTTCATATAAGTAAATTCCTCTTTTTTTGGAAGGCGTAAGCTGTGAAGCAGGCCTGATGGGATTTGAACACTTTGCTTGCAATCTTTACAGTTGACGCGGACAAGCCGTTGCGCAGCCACTCCAATCACAGATGAAGCAACCAGAAACGGCTCTATGCCCATATCAACAAGTCGTGCGACTGCGCCGGGGGCATCGTTTGTATGAAGCGTGCTGAATACCAAATGCCCTGTGAGAGCCGCGTGAATAGCAATTGACGCGGTTTCCACATCCCGGATTTCTCCTACCATAATTACATCAGGATCTTGACGCACGATCGCTCGCAAGCCCTGCGCAAAGGTCAAACCTGCTTTTGGGGCTATCTGTGACTGGCGGACGCCGGCCAAACGGTACTCTACCGGATCTTCCAGCGTAATAATGTTTCGATCGCTGGTGTTTACCAAAGTCAATGCAGCATAGAGCGTGGTTGTTTTACCGCTCCCGGTGGGTCCCGTGACCAGAACAATGCCGTTCGGTCTTTTGATTAGCCGCTCAAGTTCTTCGCGCATTTCTGTGGAAAAGCCGAGCTCGGACAATGCAGGAGGCTTTTCACTTTTGATGAGAATTCTCATGACTATGCTCTCGCCGTAAATGGTCGGAAACGTTGATACGCGAATATCGACATCTTTCTTGTCAACGGCAATTTGTATGCGTCCGTCCTGCGGCAGGCGTTTTTCGGCAATGTCAATCTCCGACATAATTTTCACACGCGAGATCATTGCGTCCTGCTGTTCTTTTGGAATCGTCGTCATCTTGTGCAGAATGCCGTCGATGCGATACCTGATGTTCAGATACTTTTCGGTAGGCTCGAAATGAATGTCGCTTGCTCCCTCTCGAACGGCTTGTTCAATGACCGAATTTACCTTGCGGATAATCGGGGCTTCGCGCGCAGCCTGCATGAGAGCGCCTTCGCCCGGTTTCTCTGCCTCGATTTCCGCTCTGGGAGTTGGCGTTTCAAACGCCGGCGACATAATGCTCTCCGTTTCACGGAACTTATTGGGTTCAAAATGTTGCAATGGAGAAATTCGTCCTAGTTCGGTTACTTTAGTTTTAGGCGGGTCAATAAATGCCGGCTGATTTCGCTTCGGCTGCGCGGAAACCGGCGGGACGTTTTCCGCAGAAGGTTTTTCGGAAGTCGTGCCGGCCGATACATAATGCTTTTGAATAGCCTGAGTAATAGAGCGTGAAGACGACAGAACCGGATTGATATCACAGCCGGCCAGCTGTTTTAGTTTGGCAATGCCATCCAAGTCAAGAGGGTCGGACATGGCAGCCGTCAATACCGAACCGGTTTTAAAGATGGGAATGGCGAGCAGCTGCTGTGCGTATTCTCTAGGGACGAGTCTCAGAGCTTCCGGAGAAGGTGTGAAATTCGCGAGGTCAAAAAATGGCACCTGCATTTGCCGGCTGAGTATTTCCAGCACATCTTTTTCTTTTACAAAGCCGAATGCAATGAGAATTTCGCCGAGAGGCCGGCCCGTTACCGTCTGTTGCTTAAGCGCTTCGTCGAGCTGCTGCTGGGTGCAGAGGTTCTTGTCCAGGAGAAGCTTTCCTAATTTTTCACGCGTTATCTGCGGCGGGAAAGCCATGAGTAAACCCGTTTGTTTGCGGTGGTTCTGGTTTGACGCCCACTCCTAAAATTGGATGATGACAGCAAGTCACATTATATCGATGTTCATTCGCATTTACAAATTAAAGCGTCAAGTCGAGCGCGGCAGGCTCGAAGAGCCTCCGTGGTTGAACGGCGGATCGGCAAGATTCCGGGGCCGAATACACGGGCCGAGTCTTTATTTGAAGTCACGCGGGAAGAACATAAGACGGGCAAGACCTTACGGATTAAAAAAAATGAAGCCCAACACCGGCAGCAGGTTTTATTTTTTGCGAACGACTAAATTTGGAGGCTGCCTTAAGGCGGTTATTTTGTTCTAAACCGGATATCGGGGGCGACAGCATTGTGCCCTAATACATCTTTCGCATAAAATACATGCGTGCCGGCAATTTCGAAGTTATAAACGGTAGGGTCTCCGGTAAACCGTTTAATTTCTTTAATCGGTTCCTTGATGCCGTTGCTGCGAAGCAAAAGGTCACCCTCCTTAGCTTTGTCGGCTTCCTGCCAGGTGTCGTTGATCCAAAGCGGATGATTGGGTGTTAATCGGATTCCGTTGATTTCCAGGTAGCCGCCCTCGTTCTTTTCGTGGACAATCGCTTTAGCTACGACCGCAGCCGTATTTTTCTGTTTTTCGAAATCGTACGAAAGCACCCATTCGCCTTCGCGGACATTTTCGATGGGCTTATATGTTCCATCGGCCATGGTGATCATGGTTCCGGCTAAGAAACATCCGCTTCCGCTTCCACCCGTACCTGAGCAGTAGACGTTATACCATATCGTTCCGCTCGACCGGCCATTTCCCAGCCGGTCCCAGCCTTCTACTTCAAAAGTATGATAGCCGCACGAAAACTCCGTCGGGGCATAATAAAGTAACACCAATCGGCCGTTCGGATAATCAGTGCTGGGCGGATACTCAATACGCTGAATTTGCGTATTATTAACAATTGTGCTGTCGACGGTAAATTCGGCTGTAATGTCGGCCGGCAGACTAACGTTATCCCAAAAAACAGCCTGAAGAGTGGGAAAGCGTGAAAAAACCCTTTGACCCATGGCGGGGGATGTGCTAACGGATGGAGGCGTCGCATCCACCGTGCCGGAAACTGAAGTAGAGTCCGTGAAATTTCCTGCTGCGTCTGTTGCTCTGGCCGTTAAGACAAGAGGACCGGTGGCGAGGCCCGTTAAATCCACCGACCATGTGTTTAAGCCCGCATTCTGCGTAACCGCTGCCCCGTTTACCGTAACGGTGATGTCCGGCGTCTCACTGGTATAGGTGCCCGAAACCGTAAGCGTAGCATCGGTGAGAAAACCGTTTGAAGGCGAAGTGATGACCGGTGCAGCGGGCGCTACAAGATCTACCGTACCCGATACGGCGGATGATGTGGATGTGTTGCCTGCCTGATCTGTGGCGGTGGCAGTCAAGCTAAGAGAGCCATTGGTTAATCCCGTAAGCGTGACCTCAAATGTGCCGGCCACTGCATTTTGCGCGGCGGCAACGCCATTTACGTTAACCGCCACATCGGGTGATTCGGATGTGTAGGTGCCGCTTACAAGCAGTGAGGTGGTGTTAATGAGAAAACCGTTTGAAGGTGAAGTGATGATCGGTGCGGCAGGGGCAGCCAAATCTACATTGCCGGATACGGCAGCCGATGTTGAAGTATTGCCCGCAGCATCGGTGGCCGCAGCGGTTAAGACAAGCGCACCGTGACTTAACCCCGTAAGCGTGATCTCAAATGTGCCGGCCACGGAATTTTGTGTGGCCGCGACACCGTTGACCTTAACGGTGACATCGGGTGATTCGGATGTGTAGGTGCCGCTGACCAGTAAGCTTGATGTGTTAATGAGGAATCCATCGGTTGGGGATGTTATGACCGGTGCAGCGGGCGCTACAAGATCTACCGTACC
>JACQQS010000043.1 GCA_016206925.1 Candidatus Omnitrophota bacterium | reverse complement strand
GGATGGGTGAGGTTAGAAAGCGTGAGGTCTATTCCTAAGGGATGGGTGATAAAGATTTCGTAGCCTCTTCCGTATTCCAGGGTATCGAATTGATTGAATTTGGGGTTGGCGATGTAATGCTCAAAAGACTGGTTTGCTGCGTTAAACCGGGATATCTGGTCAAAATCGGCGCCCGGTGTCAGGTTAGAAAGCACATCTGAAATATTTGGATTCACCGGCTCACCGGGTAATGAGAAGAAATTCCATCCGGGATTGAGATGGGTGGAATAGACTGTGACGGATTTAAATACTTTGGTGATTCTATTCTCGAAATCATAGGCATAGGCGGTAAGGCCGGTTAAAGGACTTTGCTCGCTTGTCATGCTACCGTTATTGTCGTAGGAATAAGTGGTGCCGTTATTCATGAGAAGTCTGTCCGCCGCGTCATAAGTATAGGAATGGGAGCCCTCCGAATCAACCATCGTGATGCGGTTACCTACGGGGTCGTAGGTGTAGGTGACTAGGCGTCCATCCGGGTATCTTACCTCTTTTAATTGATCGGCGTTGTCGTAGAAATATTGTGTGGTACCTGTGTCATCGGACATTGTTAAAATGTTACCCGCATCGTCATAGACGTAGACAAGCGAGAACACGGTTTGAAGCGATGAATTCTTGTAGGTGATACCGAGCAAATCGCCGCGGGCGTTATACGAGTAATCGGCCGAGAGGCCGTTTGCGTACAGCAGTTTTTTCCTCCTGCCGGTATTGTCATACTCAAGCGTAGTCAACCCTTGTGCGGAATCATTTATCGTAACCAATCTATCCCGCGCATCGTAGGAATAAGTGCGTGTGCCTAGTCTTGAAATCATGGAGGTGCGGTTGCCTGCCAAGTCATAAGTGTAAGAAATCACACCGCCGCTTGGATAAGTAACCGAAGTAAGGCGGTTTAAATCATCGTAGGTGTAAAGCGTAGCTCCCGTGGAATCGGTCATGGAGAGGCGGTTGCCGACGAGGTCGTAGGTGTAGGCGACAAACGAAGCATCGGGGTATTGAATCAAGATGAGCCGGTCTAAATCATCGTAGGTGTAGGCGGTGAGGTTCCCATTGGCATCGCGGCGGGAGATGAGATTGCCGACCTTATCGTAGGCAGAGCCCGTTATGTAATTCAGAGGATCTTTTTCCTCAATGACACGGTTGAGGCTGTCGATCGTAAAGGTGTGCGAAAAACTGCGGGCGTTCGTAAGCGCGAGAAGATTCCCTTCCCCATCCCGGGTGTAGTTGGTCTCATAGTTCAGAGGATCTTTTGAAATCTTAAGTCTATCCAGCTTGTCATAGGTGAACTGCGTTACATGTAGATTAGGGTCGGTAATGGTGAGAAGGGATTTCCTGTCAAGGTGCATGAAATTGACACTGTCGTAGGTAAACGAAGTGATCTTTAATAAAGGATCGGTGGCAGAGGCGCGGTTTCGGACGGTGTCGTAGGCGAAGACGGTGACATGATCAAGCTCATCGGTAAAGGTGAGCAGGTCTTTATTCTTGTCGTAGGTCATCTCGACTTCGGTCAAATCAGGGTAAATGATTTTAGTTATGTTGTCGGCATCGTCGGGAATGAATTGCGTGATATGGCCGTTCGGATCGGTGACGGTGAGGAGCCTGCCGGCCGCGTCATACGTAAAAGAGGTCTCGCGGAGGAGCGGTTCTTTGATCAGGTTTACATTTCCCCACGTGTCGTACCCGAACTCGGTAAAGGTATTGTTGGGCTCGGTCCTTTTTATGAGCCGGCCGAGGAGATTATATTGAAACTGGGTCACCACCGGAACGCTTTCGAGATATTTGGTGACGGTGAGAAGGTTCCCGCTCGTATCGTAAACGTAATCGGTGATTCTTCCCTCTTCATCGACGGTCTGAAGGGGCTTATTCCAGTTTAAATCATAGACGGTCGTGCGGGTAACCGGCGCGCCGTTGTCCAGGTAGCGGGTTTCTAAGGTGACGTTGCCGTTCGGATCGTACACCAGATCGGTAACGTGTCCGTTTTTGTCCACGACACGGCTCCGGTTCCAATTCGCGTCGTAATCGTAATTGGTAATGTAACCACTCGGATCCGTCACGGATTCCGTGAGCCAGTCGTTAATGAACGTGTAATGATACCTTTCGCCGCGATTGTTTGTGACGTCCGTGTAATCCCAGAAATAAAAGAATGAGGTTTCATTTCCGAGCGGATCAATTTGCCGGCTCACGCGCTCGTTATAGAAATAATGGAACCGGTAAAGATGATTTTCCCGGTCAGTGGCCGTCTGCATGGTGTGGCGGTCATCGTAGGTAAAAAGCACGTGCCGGTCGCCGGGCGAAATCACTTCGATCAGATCGTTGTGAGGGCTGTAGAGATAATGCGTCCGACGGATGAGCGGATCGATCAGATATTCGACTTTTCCGTTCAGGCCGTAGATAAATTGAAGCGTGCGATTAACGGCATCGGTTACGCCTGTCAACCGTCCGCCCGTGTACGTAAGCGTCAGTTGGTTGCCATTCCTGTCGCGGACAAATTGGAGTTTGCCGTTGGAATCGAAACGGAAAACTGTGGCGTCTTTATCTTTGAGTTCGTATTCCGCGCCGATTTTGGCAAGCGTGTCGTAGACGAGCTTCGGCCTGACATAGGCAGAGCCGTTCCAATCGAATCGATCGCGGACGCCCGATTCGCGGTGCAAAGTGACATCGCCGTCCAGCAGTGTGTCCAAATGGATTTCGTACGTTGACGTCCAACCGTATCCAAACATCGTGCTTTCGGCTTCCGACGGACCGGTAAATTCATAAAGCTGAGCGCCGGGAAATTCGATCCTAAGATTATCGTATCGAACCTGGGAAAAATAAGAATTCAACCCGATTCTTCCCGACGCAATCGGCGAAGGGTCAAAATAGTTAATCTTCTGGACACCATCCACAAAAATCTTCAGATTATTTCCGATGAATTCCACGCGAATGCGGTGCCAGTCAAAGGGGCTAAGCGCGGAGGCCTGGAAAAGAATCTGCGTAGTTATGCCGCCGCTCACTTTCGTGAGCTCCAGAATTCCGTCGCGCCTGATCATAAAATAATAAAAATCCGTGATCGAATTGTAGCGGAAATTCACCCAGCCGACATGGAAATTCTGCGTGCCAGCAAATTCGGTGCGCAGGTCGACTTCGAAAACCAAATCGCCGTATGCGGCGTTCGTTACAAAACGATCTCCTTTGCCAACAAGCGTATTATCCTGTATCGACCAGCTTCCCGCTTCCGCAGACCAACCGGGAACGCTTGAACTTTGCTGAGCATTGTAGGTGCGGACAAGCTCAAGCGCTGGGCCGAGACTTTGCGCGGAAAAATCTTCGTAACTCAAAGTCATATTCCCGTTGCTTAAAACGACGGGCTCTTTGGTCTTATCGCCTTTGTCATCGGGCTCGTTCGGCGGAGTGACATTCGCGCAAACGCCGGGAGGCGGCGCATCCGCAAAAGCGAGCGGAGAAAACCAAACAACAACTGCGAACGCCAAAATACCAAAAGCTGCGAAGGCTTGTAGATTGCTTCGGCAACGCCTGGAGCTCTGCCTCGCAATGACATTGTTTCTGCCGCTACGAGCCGCGAAGCGGCGAAGCAATCTCCGTGTTGCTCGCAATGACGATATATTTCTAAGTGCGATATGCTTTTGAATCATTGTATTGATAGATTCGCTTTCTCAATACTTTTTTCACGCTCGTACGTGGTATATCTCGGAGCGGGTTTTCCTTCAAGCTCCCAAAGAAAATCACCGGCTTTGGGATTCACCTTTGAATAAACGTGAGTCGTGCTTTCAACAACGGCACCATCTTCTTTCTTGCCAACTTCAGCAAAACAGTTCGCAGCAAGAAGAAATGCGATTAGTGCTACAAGGCACGCTGTACGCAGTACGCTGTACGCAGTACGATTTTTACGCCGTCGGATAACAATTCGCATCAACGGATACATAAGGTAACTCTCCTCCCTCTTTTCCATCTGTCTCGCTGGGTTTACAGCCACGGCTTCCTACGTTCCCGTTCCCGCCGCCACCGCCGCCTCCACTTGAAAACGGGGGAGGCGGAATGGGTCGGCGAAAGACCGCGTACTCGGCCGTGACTTCATTTACTCCGCCGAATCCATCGCGCACCTGAATTCGCACACGGATGATCCCGGGTTCTCCCAGGTGCGGCGTGAGATCAAAGCTTGCATTGCCACTCCAAGGCTCGGCCAATTGATCATTCACGCTGAATTGGTACTCGATTACATCCAGATCAGGGTCGCTGGCCAGAATACTTAGCGGCGCCACCAGGACGGCCTCAGTAAAACCGTGTCCATCCGGATAATTTAATTCCTCGATCACAGGCGGCGTCTCCGTGGATTCTCTTAAATTAAAAACATCGATGTTTAATCCGAAGGGTGTGCCGAGCGTTTTTAACTTCAGAACATGAATGCCGGGCGAGACGCCGCCGATCTGAACCGGACTTCCCCATTGAAAGTTATCCCACCCGCAGCCATCCGTCACCGGACAGGTCTGCGGCGCATAGAATGAGCCTCGAAGCTCATTGTCCACGTAGATTTCCACCCAGCCGCCGCCGAAATCGCTTGCGTAGCGAAGATTAAAAACAAGATTGTTCGTCGGAACCAAATCAACGGCGTACGTTGCGTAATGACTGGAATATCGTCCCCAACCGCCGCCGAGGCACTGGCCGTTTGAAGCATGCGGCTTAAAATCGAGGTTGCCGCCTGATTGGGTGGTCCAATGTTCGCATTCGCGCGTGTAGTTATTTCCTGCCGGTACCCCTACCGATTGAAAGCTGAAAAGTTCAAGAAGCGGCGCGCGAGTTTTGATGTCGTTCATAAAGATGTCCCAGATCAGGCGGGAACGGTAATTTTCGATCATGAGTACGAGCGGCCCCAATTCAATGCCGATCGAGACATTGCTGAATTGATTCAGATGATTGAAAGAAGCGTAGAAGCCGTACGGCCCCCACAAATCGGCGTAGTGTGTGTCGTAATGACGGCGCGCGGACTGGAATCCCAAATTCTGGCCCAAGACGGCGCCGTCTTCCGCTTTAAAGAACGGCATGGCCGCAATTCCCATAGCGGTGGGCATCGTGCCGTCATATACGGCGTTCCCGTTCCCCGAGTCCGCCGGTCGAGCGCCGTTGTCGCCAAAATAAGATCCATTGGGACGAACGGTGGCCGAGAGGCCCCAGCTTTCGGGTCCAAATGAGGCGTATTCATCCGCATGATCAATACAGAACTGGCGGTTGGCTTTGGCAGCTTGAATCGAGTTCTGCCGCCAATCCACTGCTGTCACACTTGAGAGAACGCCAAAAGGCCGATCAAATCCCAGGGTTTCGAAATCGTAAAAAGCGTGCCCGACAATATAGGTGAAAAGCGAGCCATAATAGGAATGCACAAGCGTATAAGGGCCGTACGTGCCCAAATAACGCGGGTAATTGAAAAGGCTTTCCTCATAACTGCGATTGCCGGGATTGGCCCTGAGCGCCAAAAGTGAGACAAGCATCGCCTCATCGGAATAACGGTCAAACGTCACACCGTTAAATCCGAATTCCGGCTTCCAGCCTGTGTAAAATTGATTAAAGGCCGTATTGAAGAAAAATGACCAATCCACATTGTCGAAAACCTGCCCGGCTTTTGTCTGAACCGAACCGCCGAAGTAGTTGCCGGCCGTAAGCGCGCCGGCCAACACGATCGCGGTATCGATAATAGAAAGCTCGATCTGAGTATTCATTCTTTGAAGCGAGGCGTTCACGAAATGATAGAAAAAACCGGCCGTTCCGTAGACAGGCTCCTGGCCGGGCTGCTGTGCCGCCTGAATCGCGAGCAGATTATCCAGAATCAACTCGGCGCGTGCGCGTGCCTCTGCCACCGTATACGTCCATTCGGCGGAACTTCCGCTCCGTTCGGCAATGACCGGCAGAGCGGCCAGCCCGAATCCGGTTGCACCGATGCTTGAATAAGTCGAATTCGAGGAAAGGTCAAACACAAGGCCGCTTTGCGGAAACGCTTTTTCCATAAAGTATTTCGCGGCCCTCGCCTCAAGTATGTCGAGCAACTCGGCATCCGTGAGCGGCGGAATTTGCGGCGCATTTACCGGTTTGACGGAAACCCGCCTCAAATTTTCCGGAGCAGGCTTGGGAAAGTTAGCGCCGGAAGACTTCAGGCTTCGCAGCGCCTCAGAAAAAACAGGGCTTGGGCTTGATAGAAGAAATGTGCCGGCAAGAAACAAACAAAAAATTTGCTTCGAAACGCCGGGGCGGAAAGCTCTTTGATAAGATGGGCTCATTCTCAAAACGCGCCTGAATGAATTTTGATGGCTGCACGAGATTGTCATTGCTTTGTGCGAGGGACTTGTGAGGGTGGAGACAGTCTACTTTCTTCGCCCGCGGAATACAACGAAAAAATAGAAATTTTGGAAAATTTGTCGGATTCCTGCTTCCGCAGGATGACACTTAGGTTAGGCGGTATTGGTCAGTTAATATTAAAAGTATTTCATTTGATCAATTGATCAATGCGCCTGACCAGAGTTGCTTAGTGAATGTTGAATGCGGCAAAATCTCGATTCCGTCTTCCGTTTTTCGAGGACGGTCTTCAAGCGATACAAGAATTCTTCTTCTCAACTTCGGGTGATCTTTGATAATCTCGCGCAGCCCCCGCAGATGATCAGTGGTAACCCGCGGACATGACTTCGCTTCAATCGCCAGTTCCATATCACCCACGATAAAATCCACCTCAATGCCGCTGGCAAGCCGCCAATAGGTTACATCATATTCAGCTTCATGGTAGGCCCGGTGAGCGTTCAATTCATGAAACACCCAATTCTCAAATGCCTTTCCGAAGAGCTCCGAACCGGGTGAAAGCTTTCCCCGTTTTGCCAGATAATTGACAACCCCTACATCCGAAAAATAAAATTTGGGCGCGCCAATCACGCGGCGCTTCGGTCTTTTCCGGTAGGCTTCCAAAAATTGCCCCAGCATAGTATCGATTAAAATCTGGAAATATTCTTTAATGGCAGGGCCTGAAATACCGCAGTCTCTTGCAATCGTGGCGTAATTGATAAGTTCTGTGTCGGAAAGAGCAGAAGCAGCGAGGAAATTAGAGAAAGCCGGCAAATTTCTTACCAGCGCTTCGGCAGCAATCTCTTCTTTGAGGTAGTCATTAACATAAGAACGAACAAGCCGTTCGTGGGAAGAACTTAAATAATGGCGCGGAAGATAACCCTGGTTAAGCATTTTTACCAAGTTAAAACCCGCGCCGATTTCTTCGGAAACAAATCCGAACAATTGATAGCGAACCGCGCGGCCGCCAAGAAGATTAGCGTGTCCCCTCCTGACTTTTCTGGCGCTTGATCCGCACAGGCCAAATATAAATCCCGCGTTTTCGATTAGCCAATGGACTTCATCAAGCAAAGCCGGAATTTTTTGAATCTCATCGATAACGACAAATTCGGTTTTTTTTTTCGGATTTGGCAAAAAGAAGTTCTTCACGAAGCAAGCTGGGTTTTTCGACCAACCGCACATAAAGATCGGTTTTTAGAAGGTCATACCAAACCGCATCCGGATAATTTGCCCTGAGAAGCATGCTCTTGCCGCATTGGCGCGGTCCCCACAGAAAAAAACTTCCATTCGGCTTGCCGGGTAGCGCTAATTTTCGCTTAATCATGACATTCGTATATCATGATAATATAAAGCAGTCAATTAAATTATCGTCGAGTAAACTCAGAGACAGGCACTTTTGGGACGGTTTTAGCTACCACCGTCCCAAAAGGAACCGTCCCTGTTGATGCGAATTTGATCCCGAAGCTCGTAGGGCTGAGGGATCTCAGGCTCACGCTGGGCTTAAGCAATTCAGTAAAGGTTGAGTTCGCTTTCATATTCTCTACCGGTGTAGGCATAGGCATAGGGTGTGAGCCTTTTGGTGATTCCATCAGTAGGATTGCCAAAGGCATCGTAAGTGTAGGATTGAATAAGGC
>JACQQS010000042.1 GCA_016206925.1 Candidatus Omnitrophota bacterium | reverse complement strand
GTTGTATCCTTTGATCCCGCATCGGCCAGAATATCTAGGAATGTCTTGTCACCGAGAATGGCGGTATTGCTTGACGAGAGCTTAGTAAAGCTGTCGGTATGGGATATGGCCAGTGTGAGCGCTGCCCATTCCGGTCCGTCTATTTCGGGCGCACCTGGGAATGGTATCGGATTGCCGTCCGCATCGAGCTTGGTACTGCCGTCGGGATTGGTTTCAAAGAAACGTATCTTCCATCCCGTGACATTGCCGTCAGCATCCCTTTCGGTAACCAACGAATGCTGTACCGTATTGGTAAGGAAACCGAGATAGGCGAGCGCTTTAGATTGAAGGGCAGGATTGGCATCATCACCTGCTGCCGTAATGATGTCGCGGAATGTTAGTCCGGAAACAATGGGAACGTTGCTGTCGACGAGACGGATGACCGCGTCTGTATGAGATATGGCGAGCAGAAGCGAGAAAGCGATGTTCCCGTCCATTGTAGGAAAACCTGCGAATGGAATCGGATTGCCATCCTCATCCTGCTTAATGCTGCCGTCCGGGTTAGTCTCAAAGAAACGTATCTTCCATCCCGTGACGTTGCCCTGGGCATCGGTTTGGGTCACGAAACTGTGTTGTAATGTTCCGGACAACCAGCCGAGGTAGGCGAGGTTTCTACTGCGGATGTTAGGATCGTCGCTACCGGCTTGTTCTATGATCTGGGCAAATGTCATCTCGTTAAAAATCGCCACATTGCTTTGGATCAATCGCTGGAATCCTGTTGTATTGGCGATGAGCGTGTGTAAGAGGAAGAAATCGCGGGCGTTTACGACGGCAGGCGCATCAAACGGCGTTCCATCCGCGTTAAGGAAACGAAGAACGTATCCCGTCACATTTCCGTTAGCATCGCGAATGACTTCGGCGCGCTGGGCCTGGCTGGCGATATAAGCAAGTATGGCGGAGGCGCGGTGGGATTGTTCCGGAGTGGCTCGGGTATCCAAACCCGCGCCGCGGAGGAACAAATTAAACATATTCAACTCGTCAATAACCGGCGGCGCATTCGGATCCATGAGCGCATTGAATTCCGGCAGGTTGGAAATGAAATTGAGCGCGTTAAAGAAAAGTGTTGCATCCGCAAACGGCGGTCTGAATAAAGTTTCATCATCGTTTAGAAGGCGCAAAAGAAGCTCAACCCCTTCGAAACGTTCGGCGAGTTGGGCAAAGGAGGAAGCGACATTGATATTGAATTGCCCGATGGCAAATGGCTGGGGTTCTCCGCCCGGCTGCGTTGTAAAAATAAAATCGGGATCACCGTCGCCGTCGACATCGCGCATTCGGGTCGAGAAGAAGCTGAATACTCCGGCCAAATCAGGATTACGCAGGAATATATTCAGCAACTCCTGGTCTATAGGATTAAACATCTGCTGAAATCCGGAGTTGGCATCCAGGAAAGTGAGATTGGTAAAGAAATCGGCACGCGTCACGCCCAATAAAGATGTGAATGCCAGCCGGCCGTTTTCATCCTCGGTAAACATTCCTTTCAAAACTTCATCGATATTTTCTGCGAAATAGCTGAAAATACCGTTTAGAATGCTGTCTTGATTAAAAATATCTCTTTTGGTTGTTTCGGTATTGAAGGCGGTAGTCAACATATCAAAAATAGCGTTGGCGTTGTCAAAGAACTGGGCGGCATCAGTGAAAGCGGAAAATGTTGGACTCAAATTAATCAAAAGCCGGTCGTTTATTCCATCCCCGTCATCATCGATAACTTGTGCCTCTGTTAAAAAGAAATTGACTTCGCCCTCGCCAACTATCTGATTTGTCAGCGGAAGCAAATCTGCTTCGTTAATTTGCCCGTCATTGTTTGTATCGGTGATTTCATCACTTTGCAAAACGCCATCCTGATTCGCATCAAATCTGCTGATGTCGATATCAAAAAATTCTATGACCGATGGAATCTGGACAAAGAATGCCCAAGTTGCCGGGACAAAATCAACTCCGGGAATAGGGATATCACCACCTCCCGCTACGGCGCCGGATTCGGTTGCTGCTAGAGCAGATGACGGAGCTTGTGCAGTTACAGAACTCAAGGCAGGAGCAAATGGGGGGGTTATGGGCATTTGAAACGCCGTGAATGGCTTTACCGCCAAATCGGATGCCAAATAACTCGAGAGGCTCTGACTACTTCCGATTGCGCTTGTGCCATGTGTAGTCACGAGAGATGGCGTTGTCATTGCAAGTCCCAATTGCGTAGGCCAAACATCCTGTCCGGCTATCCGGGGCGGGACGCCCCGGCTACTATGAAAGGCATGTCGTCCCCGCGAAAGCGCGGGAATGACATTTGCTTCTCCCTGTTGCTCGCGGAAATCGAGGATACCCGCGAGAAATGGCGGTAATCCTTTTGTAAGATGGAGGGCCAACAACTCGGTAATTTGTTTTTCTTTTGCCGACTTCTCTCGAACAGGTTTGGCCGGCGGTTCTGACGTCACGGCTTTAAGCCGCGCGCCCATTTTGCCGATCGTTTCTTTTGGAGAAGAAATCATGCTGCCTATTTCCTGAGCGGCTTCCGGCAGAAATGCGCGCTCAAAGATTTTGACAAGAGGACTGGCCTTCGGGGGTAATTGGGCGTCGCGGCCCTGCTTTTGCGGATCGGGAATAAATCGTGGGCGCTGAATGGGCGTAAATTTCGCGTTAAGATAAGCTTTGAGCATCGGTTTATAAAGTTCGGCAAGCTTTTCAATCTGCTTTCCTCGAATGTCTTCAAGTTTCACTTCGGCCGCATAATCGGCTGCGCGATCGACGAGCCCGGTTAACGTATAGACATGATCGCCGGCAGCTATACGGCGCGATTCATCTTCGGCCGCAAGCAGTCTTTTCGCTTCGGAATCCATTTCACCGATCGTGGGCAAATCTTTGGACACGGTTGGTGGAATAGCAGGCGCTGAAGGCAGCGTTTCGGGAATTGCTTCGGGTTTTGTCAGCTCGGCATTCTTTCGGAAATTGTTTGCGAGGTCCTTGACTACTGCGAAATATTCGTCATCGGTCATATTGATGACACGCTGCTCATCGGCCAAAAGGAATATCCACGCATCGACCAGCTCTTCCTGTTCGAATGGAACGGCCAGGGTATCTCTCCCCTTCTCGGTTGCTTCACGTGCTCGATTCGTAAGTTCGCTTTCGACAATGATTCTGGCTGCTTCGGCAATGTATTTCTTGCGCGGATCGGTTTTAATCTTGTCGACAACTTCACTTTCCGATTCAAGCCATTCCTGCAGGCGGGTTACTCCCTCATCGTCTTCAGCGGGGACGGTCCGGATTGCAGCCGGGGTGACCGCCTTGGACGGGGTCTTGGTTTTAGCGCGAGACTCTCTTTGCGCGAGTGCTTCTGGGACTTTTGTGCTGGCTTCGATGTCTGCTGCAGGTGTTGCGGGCGGTTTTGTAATTGTTTCGTGAATGATGCCGGCAAGCGCTTCTGTCCAGTCCCGCCGAAATCCGGCATGGTCGACATATATTTCCGGTTTGGCAGCCGTATGGGATTCGGAAATACGTTTGCTTTCTTCCGAAACGGCGTTTTCTAGAGCGGAGGCAATCTTAGATTCAAGGACCTGTTTTTCATCTGAAGTCAGCTTATTCCCATCCAATTGGTAATGAACATAATTCAGATCACGAGCATCCGGCAGATGCCGTTTGGCGGATCGAATCAAACGATTCAGATTTATATGCCTGAGATACCACGATCCTTCAAATGTGCGGCCCTCCGCGAGGCGGTTGACTGTTTCAATAACGGCCCGCGTTCCGGCGGGATCGGGAATCGCATTTTGGGTGGGTTTTCCCTTGAGATCGTATGCTGAATAAAGCAGGCCGTCGTTTCTTTTCGGCATTCGAATAATTCTGTCCAGCAGTACCTCAAGTCTCCGCTCCGCCTTTCCGGCGCCGATTGCATCACGGGCGTCATACATGAGTCGAATGGTCGTTGCGAGGTCCGCGGGCGAAACGATGTGCGCTTTAATGACGGCATCGAGCGTACCGTCGGCATTGGTATCTCTCAAAATCCGGTCAGGAATTCCGGAATACCATGTGTAAAGTTGAGTGGAGTCCGCCACGCGGTTGGCCCAGGAATTTAAATTCAATGGAGTCAGCTCGGGACGCACCCTGAGCAAGGCTTGTTCACGACTTCTTCGTTGATCTAGAAATTCTTTGATAGCACGTTCGATCTCATCCAAAGCGCCGTCAAAAGGAACCACGCTTACCTTGCCGAGAAGAATGCGTGATGCCCCATTTGCGATTGAACGCGGCGAGCGGTCGTCATCGGCAGGTTGGTAAAGCACAGTTTCGATGTGTTTTGATAATTCAGCTTCATTCAAAGGTTCCGGTATCTCAGGAGGCGGCGGCGGTAATTCCCGTGTGGAAGCCGCCAATAGATCGGGCGCTTTGGCGTTTAGCAAAACTGAAATTCCTTCCGACCATTTTATCAACTGATTTTGCTGTTCTTGCGTGAGTGACGATTCTTCAATTTGGAGAGATGATCGAAGCAGTTCAAGAATTTCAGAAGGCAGAACGGATCGGGCAAACGAATCATCCGGCCGCGCTTTGACCGCTTCTTCAATTCGGTGAGCAACATCGTCTGAGCTAAGCGTATCCGGAGAAATGTCGAACAGGGATTCGAGCGGTGATGCAGGAACAGGCATGCCGAAGACGATGAACTTGGCGGCGTCACGAAGTTTTTGCCCCATCTGCCACTCATCGGAGATTTCACGGCCTTTATCGGCTGCAGCTGCAAGCGCTAGTCCACTTACGCGCGCAAGTTCATTCAGGTTTTCAGCTTGATGTCCAAGGACCGGCAAGTACGACTGAAGAGCTACAGCGCCCCCACTTACATAAGGGGTGATTTTTTTCCATGTTTTCGCTAAGAACTCAAACGATTTTGTTTCAGGATGTTTGGCCTGGTCTTTTTTGACGGATTCTTTCTCGATTCCAAACTGACGTTTGATTTTGTCAATCGTGTCGAAAAATGTGCGGCGGACTTTGTCAGCTTGTTCTGCGGGCTCAATGGCGCGCGCAAAATCATGAGCGCCCAGAAGTGTTTGAATATCCCGCATACCCATCGATTCGAGCTTTTCCGGTGAACCGATGGCCTCGTATGCACGCTCACGCAGTTTAATCACATCCTGTGCGGGAGATAATGCGGTGCCGAGATCGTGGGCAATATTTAGCGCATCCACTTCAATGGCGTGAGCAGCAATGCTAAGAAATTTAAACTTGCGCGCTTCGGCTTCGAGCGCACTTTGAAATTGCTCGGCGGCGGTAGGCGCTGGAGGGCCGACTATTTCTTCTCCGGCCGCGGCGGATGCGATGTTTATGGCATCGGAGAGTTCTTTAAAATGCGCGTCATTGACAAAAAAAGTCAGTAAATCGTGTTCGCTCGGACTTTCGCGACGATCTGCAATAGCGACATCGATCATCGCATCAATTTTTCCGTGAACTGTGGGGCGCGTTGCGGCTGCCTTCAGCATGGCCTCCTCATCGGTGTTAATGTGTTCGAAGTACTTTCCGCCGATATCTCCGAGTTCCGTATCAATCCACGCGGCGCCTTTCAGAAAATATTCAATTTCAAGCGGGAGCATTAAGCTCATGCCGGGAGCATTCCAGGCAAGAAGCTCCAGCCAGAAAAGAGGATTTTTAATGAGATCGAAGAAGGATTTGAGTGCGAGTGGAGAAGAAATCCAGCGGAGAAGGGATCCGATGAACGGAATGGCAATCCACCAGTGGTGCGGCGGTCCCTTTGCATCAGGAAGGTAATGTTCACGAAGCGCAGCATAGTCTGCGACATTCGGAAGATTCAGCATCTTTTTTTCAATAAGCGGCAAAAGGCGTTCTTGCATGAAAGCTTGAGCCTGTGCTTGTTCTTCTGGACTTTTTTGTCTGATGGATTCGATTACTTTATGGTGTGCTTCAAGAAATTTCGGATGGCGCAGATAATCCCCCAATGCGGCAATAGATTTGCGCGTTTCTTCAGACAAGGCATTTATGTGCACCTCGGTTGTAGACGCAATGTCCTGCTTCCATTGAATCCCGATAAGCTCCTGCTGTCTTTGTTCGACTTTTCGGGGCAGATAAAGCGCAGTAACCGTGATGACGGAGGATAAGTAGGCGCTCATTGTGAAAAACTTAAAGAGGCCAATAGTGCCGATGAAAGGCACCGGCGCCGCCAAAAATGTGGCGGGAAGGAGTGCGTACAGAAAATAACCGCCCGCACCGCTTATGAGGTAGAGAAATGTTCTCTTGTTGATGAATGCAGTGAGACCTCGAACGACGGCAGATTCATCCCAGAACATATGGCGAAAAAGTTGCGCAAGCGACCACGCCAAGCTGACCACGATGCTTTGCCGGGCTCGGGCTGGTTCGACTTCCGGAAGATGGTATTGTGCGATTCGGAAAATCTCATTGTGCATAAGCGCATTTGACCGCGTGCCGTAAATCCAGAGCATTTTCGGAATGAAATAGCCGAGAAGAAATGATTCGGCCAAATGGTAAGGAAGAGAAATAATTGCCCACGCAGCGCCTAACGGTGAATGGGCAAGAGCCGTGAACCATGCTTTGAAACCGCGCCAGAGCGCAATGTGGAATGCGACTTTCTTGCCGTCCTGAGTGTGTCGATGCCTGTAGAACTGCGTCAAAAGCTGTTTCGGAGCCTTTTTCTCCATGATTTCCTTTTTGTGCATCGCATAGTGGTAATTTTCGTTCGACCTGTCTATTTCTCGAGCGATGAGCCATAAATCCTTCTTGGGCACTTCAAAGATGGATTCGAATCCCTTGTTCCGGGCGATATCGTTTAGTGCCGGCAATGGATCTTCGCCAATATGTTCCGCGATGTAGGCGAGTATCTCTTTTTGACTTGAGAGCGGAGTCGGACGCGGCAGGGCGCGATTTGTCGGATTCTTCCCTGTTTGAATGATAGTGTCGTAGATTCCATCAAGAGCTCGAGCGTTTTGGCGGAAAATGAGAGGCGTTATTATTTGCGCGCTAAGGCGGGCAGCATAAAGGATTATTTCGGAAATTAGAAATCCGGTGGCCGCAATTCCAAAATAAGATGTCCAAACGACCGCAACGGAATGAAAGATTGTGCCCGCCAGCCATACCGAAATCAGGTTTGCGAACGGCCAGAGGAAGATAATAGCGGCAACAGCAGTTCCTATGCGAAGTATCCAGGAAAGCGTTCGCATTGTGCGTGACGCCTCTCTGAGCGGCTGCGCCGGCGCCGCTGCGGCTTTTTGGTATTGCACCGCGTGAAATCGTCCTTCGCGCTTTACGCCGCGCCATTTTTTATTTAATTCCGCGGCGGTGCTTTTTGAATTGGCTTGCGCACTACGCATGGCATTTCGAACTATTGTACGAAATTCCGCTTCGTACGTTGCAGCCCCTTTTGCGGCGGGAATGGCACTTGCAAGTACGCTGTTGAATTCTTGCGTGATATTTTGGAGCTCATCCGTTAAGGCTCCTGCATTTGTTTCGTCAGTCTTGGGCAAAAGTTTTATTAATTCTTGAATGCGCGCGATTTCTGCGTCAATCGGTTTTCGAATGCCTTCCGCCTTTTGAACAGCCGCTAAAACGACGGATTCCATTTTCCCGGCGAATTCGTTGGCGAGATTTTCTATTAACGTCTCACGGGCTTGGTCAAGTCCTGCTGAGCTTTCATTCAATTCGCGGCGCATATCGAAGAATTGGTCCACGCTGAGATCCCCCGGCGGAGACGAAATAAGTTTGTGGGCACGATCGCGCGCGGATTTAACTGGCGTGAGTTGCTGCCGGATCGCAATAACAAGATTTACTTTGGCTTGGGCATTTTCAAATTCAGTCAAAACTTCTTTTGTTCTAGAGCGAGTTTCGGCAATAGATTCTCGAAGTACCTTTAGAGCTTCACGAATTGCTTGAGCGCTATTATCATCTGGTTTTGCGGCAGGCTTTTTTGCGCCAAATCCGGAAGCAGCCAGAGGCTCCACCGGTTTCTCGGCAAGATCATTTAAAAGTGTCCGTAATGCTGATACGCCCTTGCCCAATTCATCGCGTTTCTTTGCCAAATCGCCAAAACCTGCTTGAATGGCGTCTCGTTCGTGAGCGCTCAGGCTGGCGTACAGCGCCATGAGTTCTGAGCGATTTGTTTCTACCAGACGGTTTTGTCTGGCAATGTTTCCAAGGGCCGATTGCAATTGCCTGCGCAATCCTCCGGCATCTGACTTCGTCGCGATACCGGTAGCAATGGCATCTTCGTCTATTCCGGAGAGTACATTCTCAATTGCGAATAAGCTTCGGTTCATTCTGTCCATCAAGCCGGTTGCTCGAACAAATTCCGGACTGGTTACATGCTTGTCTTTCTGCGGCGTCGTTCCCATGTGCGCAGGCCGGGCATCCTGCCCGGCAATTCCGGGGCGGGACGCCGCTTGACTGAGCGGCGGTCGGCCGCTTGGTGCTGCGGTGCCGCGCGGTCGGCGCGGCGCCCCGGCTGCGTGGAATTTATTGGCTAACTGAGTAATGTGCGCGTAGGTTTGCTCATTGACAAGAAAAACGCTGATGCCCAATTCTTCAGGCCGCGTACGTCCCGGCATCTGAACTTCGTTAATCCGGATCTCGCTTAAAAACCGGTTTCCGGGAACATCATCAATGTTTAGGCGCTGCGTAACCCGGTTTGCCTTTTCATTGACGGAGATCCCGCGCGATGCGGTCATGACAATGTAGCCGTCGGCGAGTTTTGGTCCGCGAAAAACGCGCACATCGCTTGATCCCACTCGCAGCGGAAAGCCGGTTTCGTCGATTCCAAAAAGGAAACTGTGTAGACCGGAATAATCCTCTTTCCGTTTTTTTCTCTCGGATTTGTCGTTTAGATCACCGGCAAGAAGGCCGACTTCATGAATTAAGTTCCAGTACTGTTCGAAGGATTGATTCAAGTCGATTTCCTCACTGAAAAAGCTGCGCGCGATTGCATTCAGCTGAGCAAGTACGACGCTAGTCCAAAACACGGGTTTGATTTGAATCTGCTTTGCAGCTTGATCAAAACCGGCCTCGGCAATTTTTTGAAGGTGCGCCCGATATCCGCCATTGAAGTGAACGAAGTAGGATGCTTTTGCCAATTGAAACCGTGGGTCGCTCAGACTGCTTTGATGCGGCATCCGATACGCTTCGTAAAGCACCGCTTCAATCGGCGTCGGTTTGCCCTGCACCGCTTCCTCGTAAAGAGCCCGCTCGCCCGCTTCGTCAATGCTTGAGATATGCGGCGTAATGACCGCGTGCGAAATATTCTTTTCCTGAAGGAAATGCTGGATGCCCGCTGTGTGGAAACCGCCGGTAATGATCACCGAAAGTTTTTGTTTCCTGGTTTCCATCTTTGACAAAGCGTTCTGAACGAGTACTTCATCACGCTCGAGCGCTGCTTGATAAAACTTCTCGATCATGGGAATGTGGCGGTCTATTTCATCGAGCTTCTCCGGGAGGGGGAGCTTTAAATTGTGCAGACGGTTTTGCTCGGCAATGAATTCCACAAATGAGGTCATTTTCAATTGGCGGCGGAAGGAATAAAAGGCGAGCACGTCGTCTTTGGTCATCGTGAATGCGAAAAGTTTTTCGAGAATTTCAAGCTGTCTGAAAAACGTGTCGAGTTTCACCTCCTCTTCACTCCGGAAAAGTTTATTCTTGATGGCTGATTCCAATTCAGTTATTTCGGTAAAAAGATCCGGGCCGATGCGGTTGTAGGTATCCGTGTAGTCCAGAAACTTTCTGAGGTTCGCATAGCGGTCCGAGTCCATGGGAAAAGAGCTGCGCTCGCGCGCAAGATAGCGGAAGTAACTGTCCGGTGTGAGCTGATTCATTTTGTACCGCAGCGTGTTTGAGAGGAACCGTGTCAAGACCGGCTGTGAAAGACCGCTCTTGATTTCATCGGCAAATGTATCGATCTCGCTTTCGGCACGCTGGAAATCGATCTCCTTTTCAAGCGAAGTAAGCGTGATAAGGTCGTGGACATTGCGGAAATCATAGGTGGAAATGTTCAGCTTGCGGGCCTGGTCGATGAGATACTCGACGTAACCGCTCACAAACTTAGGATCGCGTTTAAATCCTTCATAGCGTGCCGTAAATTCTTTGAGCTCATCCGAATAGATTTTAGACCGGATGGCCGAAAGCGAGCGGCGCAGCTCGTAAAGCTTTTCTTCATCTTTTTGCCGGAACTCAAGCGCGAGGATGAAAGCAGCCCGGTTTTTTTCATAGAGCTCGAGATTGTCAATACCGTGAATCAGAATGGGAATCCGCTGGGTGACCGCGAGAAATTCGGGGCCGGTTATCTGTCCCTTTTGCAAAAGATGGTTGAACAGAATGTCCTTGGCGCCCTGGTGCGGGAAGGCCGCCAGCATGGCCGTGTCGATATCACCCTCGTCCCCTTCAACGTTTACGAGGTTCAGTTTGTAATTCTTGTGCAGATTTTCAAGAATCCAGGCGATGTTGCGCTGTGCGTCCGCGCTTGCGTGCGCGTCCTGGATGTGGACAACCACCTGCTCGCCGCTGCCTTGGTAGAGTGTTTGAATGCGTCCGATTTTATCCGGGATATATAATTCTTTAAGAAGATTTTGCTCAAAAGAAAAATTAGAGCCGGTTTTTCCGATAGAGCTGAATTGGCTGAGAAGGTTTTCTCCGCCAGCCCAGGAGATACTTGTGAGCGTAAAAATAGTGGTTATGGTGAGGGACAGGAATCTGAGCCAGGGACGGAATCTTTTATCCTGCCAAATTTGCATCAGCTAAACCTTTTAGAAAATAGATTTTTAAAACCTTTAGTTTCCGCCGAAAATAAAAGCCGCCCGAATATTCGGGTAGCCTTTTTACTGCAACTTTCTGCGCTCCAGCGAAGTTGCACTATAGGAAATTTATTGAAAGTATAGCGTATTTAATATACCAAGTCAAACGACCGATAAGAGATAGTGCTAAAAATTGAAATGCATATCATCATTGAAATGAATGGGTTAAAACGATTTTTTAGGTAAGATTCTCGCCTTTTTATGAGATTAAAGTCAATTTCCACGACGTCGTGGAAATTGGTTTAAGTCGCTACAAGGTATTTGTCCCCTTAAGATCATTCGGAATAGGGCGGGAAATAGGCCATCAAGTTCGGCGTAAAGCGGAAATTCTGGCGGCAAAATCGTTGAAAATTAAATAGATGTTTGGAACGAAAAAGAGCATGAGGATGGTTGAGGTAATCGTGCCGCCGATTACAATCACCGCCAAAGGGGCCCAGAGTTCTGACGATTCGCCGAGATTGAGTGCGAGAGGAAGAAATCCAACAACCGTTGAAATGGATGTCATCAAGATCGGCCGCAGACGGCTCTTGGCGGCGCTTACGACCGCCTGTGCTGGTTCAAAACCTTCCTGCCGGAGAATGTTCGTCTGATCTAAAAGAATAATCCCTGTGTTCACCGCCATTCCGCAAAGCATGATCATCCCGATAAAAACCGGCTGACTTAAAGGACGTTTCGTGAGAATCAGGGCCAAATACACGCCGATCATGGCCAGAGGAACGGTCAACATAATGATAAAGGGCTCCGTATAGGACTGAAACATGGACGCGAGAATCATGTAGACCAGCGCAATGGTGATTATGATTGCGATGCTGAGTTGAGCCTTACTCTTGATCAGCTTTTCATAATCGCCGCCAAAGGCCCACGAGTAATCTTTCGGGAATTCGATCGCGCGGATTTTTTTCCGGATTTGCTCTCCGATCGTTTCCATAGCGCCCCGCGTAATGTCCGCCTTGAGAAAGACATAACGGCGCTTGTTTATGCGGTCAATAATTTGGGGGCCGTAACTCGGCTGAAATGTGGCGACCTGTTCAAGCATGACGGGGGTACCGTCGGGCGCATGAATAATAAGTCGTTTGAGGTCCTCAATTTTCTGCCGATAAATGGGCTGAAGCCGTGTGATGGTCTCGACTTCCATTCCCTCCTTCTTTTCATGAAAAAGTGTCGGGCGCATGCCGCGCACTTGGGCGTGAACCGAGTCTGCAATTTCCCGCACGGTTAGACCGTAGAACGCCGCGCGGGCATGATCCACGACTAGATCGTATTCAGGACGCTTGCGCAAATCGGTCATGACCATATTGGTAATGCCCGGAATGTCGCCGATGGATTGGGCAATTTTGTGCGCTAGCTCCTCCAGCGTGGAATTTTCAATGCCGTAAATATTGATCACAATTCGGCTGGCGTCTTCCGTGTTCACACCTTCGTCGATGATCAGAGAATAATCCTGATGCACGGATTTAATGGCCTCCGACGCCTGCTCTTTCACCAATTTCATGATTTCATCTTTCGATCGGTCGCGTTCTTTACGGGGCACCAGACGGACAAATATCCGAATATCGTCCCGGCGCACCGTTGCAGAAACGGTGGTGACCTCCGGAAATGCCAGGATGATGTCCTCGACTTTTTTGGTCACCTCGTCATTGGCTTCGAGATTGGCGCCCGCAATGGGAAAAACAATACAGGCAAATTCATTTTCTTCAAGCGTTTTTGGAGAATCGATGTCCAGTTGCATAAGACCATACGTGGCAAAAGCAAAGAAAAGCAGTACGAGCGGAACAGCGAGGTATCGCCTAGCATTTGTCCATTTGAGAAGCCCTTCGTAAAACCGATAACTGCGGCTGCTGTAAAGTTCGCCTTTTGTTTTTTTGATTTGCTCGATCAGCCGAAGCCGGTCCACCAGCATGGGAACGAGCATTACAGAAACCGCTAGGGAGAGCAGAAGCGACACGGAAACCGTGAATGCGAGACCCTGATAGATGAGCTGTATCTCCTTGTCAATAAATATGATTGGAATAAATACGGCAATGGATGTGAGCGTGGAAGCCAGCATGGGCTTCCACATTTCTTCGGCGCCGCTCACGATCGATTCGCGCGCGGCGTTGCCCTCTTCCCGTTTTTTCGTCATGTTTTCAAGAATGACCACGGAAGAGTCAACGATATTGCCGATGGCCAGCGAAAGTCCGCTCAGCGTCATAATGTTAATCGAAATGCCGAACAGATCCATGAACGCGAATGTAATGATGACGGACGCCGGAATTGAAATACAAACAACGGCCGCCAAACGCCACTGCTTTAAGAAAATCAAAAAGATGAGCGCGGTCAGTGCCGCCCCGCTGTAAAGCGCATCTTTGACTTCATTGATGGCGCGCGCAATTACTTTTCCCCGGTTGGCAATTTCAATGATGACCAAATCATCCGAAGTGGTGTTTTTAAAATTTTCGATAATATTGGTGACCTGCCGGGTAACGGCAATGGTATTCGCAGTACTTGTTTTCTTAATTTGAATCGAAACGTTCAGATCCAGATTTAACCGCGAATAATCTTCCGGTTCCAGATAAGCATCCTTGATGGTGGCAACTTCTTTCAATGGGATAATAGAGCCTTGCGGTGTGCTGGCAATTCCGATTTCGCTGATAGCCTCAACGGTTTCAAATTCCCCGCGCGTGCGCACAAGCAGATCGGTATCTCCCGCCGAGACATTCCCTGCGAGAAGACTGATATTACTGATGCTCAAAACTTCCATAACCTTCTCGACTGAAATGCCTTGCGCAAACAGCTTATCACGGTCCAGCTCAACAAGAATTTTACGCTCGCGGCCGCCGAAAATATCGACGCTGGCTACGCCGTTGGCTCGAGCTAATTTTGGTTTGAGTTTCTTTTCCACAATTTCGCGTATTTGCTCGGGGGTAAGCGAAGAGGAGGAAACCGAATAAACCAGAATCGCAGAGTCGCTTTCTTTGTAGTTGGCCAGGACGGGCCGCTCCAGTTCTTTTGGGAGATGTCCCTGTACCGCTGAAAACTTCTCGCGAACTTCCAGCGCCGCAAAATCCATATCCGTACCGGGCTCGTACTCGAGTGTGACGCGCGCTTCCCCTTCCCGCGTGTTGGAATAAAGCCGGCGCAGACGCTGTACGCTTGCCACGGCTTCTTCAACCGGGCGCGTCACCATGCGCTCGACATCTTGAGGTGACAACCCGCCGCGTACGCGGAGGACGATGCTGATGATACCTCGGCCCAGATCCTGATAAAGTTCTATGGGAAGCCGCGTAAGCGAGATGAGTCCCAAAAGCAGCGCGGCTATGGTAATCATCAAAATGGTGACGGGGCGTTTTACGGAGAAATTCGGCAAACCCATCTGTGCTTCACCTGCGGATTTTAGAAATCAATCCTTCGAACAGAACGTAAAGAGCCGGTACTACGAACAGCGTGAGAAAAAAAGACGAGATGAGGCCGCCCATAACTGCGATGGCCAGGGGCGACATAAGTTCCGAGCCTTTTCCAAGTCCCAGCGCCAGCGGGAAAAGACCGATGATGTTTCCAAAGGCGCTCATAAGAAGCGGCCGCGTACGCACTTGCACGGACTCGATACACGCGTGCACGATTGACTTTCCGTCCCGGCGGCTCGCGTTGATGAAGTCGATAAGAACGATACCGTTGTTGACGACAATTCCGCCCAGCAAAATGATACCCAGCAGTGAAACGAGATTCAGTGAAGTCTTCGTGACGAGCAGCGCAAACGAAACGCCGATTAAACCAAGCGGCACGGTAAGCATGATCACGAAAGGATGCAGGAAAGACTCAAATTGTGCGGCCATGATCATATAGACCAAGATGAGCGAAAGCACCAGGGCGAAAAGAACCCGGGAAAAAGATTCCTGAATCTCCTGGGCTTCTCCGGCAAGGGTAACCGCGAAGCCTTCGGGAACATCCAACGATCGAATGGTATCTGCTACGGCAGAAAGCACCGCGTTTTTCTCATGTCCCGGCAGGACGCCCGCCTGGACCATGACGGTTCGCTGCTGATCGCGGTGGCGAACTTCGCTGGGCCCGAGTCCCTGTGTGATCGCCGCCATTTCTTTGATGGGTACTTCAATTTCAAACGGCTCGGAATGAATGAGAAGGTTTTGAAGTTTTTCCGTATTCTGCCGGTCTTCTTCCCTCAGACGCACACGAATATCGATTTCGCGGCCTTTTTCCCGGAATTTGGAGGGAACGTCCCCGTCAACGGCCGTGCGCGTTGCAATGGCGATATCCAAAGCGGATATCCCGAAAAGCGCCGCCTTGCGCTTATCGATATCAATTTTTGTCTCGGGGGAAGGCGCTGGCTCATCATCAACAACATTAAAAACACCGGGAATTTTTCGAACGGCATCTTTTGCATTTTGAACCAGCTTCCTGAGCATGTCGAAATCGTAGCCTTGAACTTCTATTTGAACGGGCTGGGCGCCCCCGACAACCTCAAACTGTCTTTCCTGCAGGACAAAGTCAATCCGCGCGGCCCCGAGATCGAGCCGGCTGATCTGGCGGCGGAGGTCATCAACCACCTCAACCGTGGTACGATCCCGATCATCGCGTAAAGTTACAGCAATTTGCGCCTGGTGCGATCCCCTTGTTTCAACTTCCACCACACCGGCCGCGCTTTCCTCTTTTGAAGCGCCGATGGTAACGTTGCGGTGTGCCAATTCAGGGATTTTGACGAGCGTGTCTTCGACCGATTTTACAATTTGATCCGTGGCCTCAAGCTTTGCGCCTACAGGCAGTTCAACATTCATGAGGAATGTTCCTTGATCGACTTTTGGCAGCACTTCGCGATTTAATTGTCCGAAAACACCGAGCGACATGGCAAATAAAACGGTGGTGCTGAGAAGGATAAAAGCAATGGCGGTTCCTACTTTACCCGGCCCAAAAAATCGCTCGAGCCGGGCGGCGGACCCTTTGCCTTCGAACGCCGCTTTACGCTCCGTTTTAATGTAAACGGCAAGCATGGGTTCCAGCGTAACAGAAACAATCAGTGAGACCGCCTGCGCGAGGATGACGGTCCAGGCCAAATCGCCGAATATTTGCCCCGGTACGCCCGGCACAAACAGGATGAGCGGGAAAAATACGGCGATCGCCGTGAGGGTGGATGAAAAAACCGGCCAAAGAACTTCTTCGGTTCCTTTTACAGCGGCTTCGAAGTGGTGGGCGCCGCGCTCCCGGTGCCTGAAGATGTTATCAATAACGACAATGCCTTGGTCCACCATCATGCCGGCGCCGAGCGCCAAGCCTCCGAGGGACATGATGTTGATGGTGATGCCGCGCAGAAACATAAGAAAGAACACACCCAAAATGGAAATGGGGATGGCCAGCGTAACGATCAGCGCGGTGGTAAAACTTCTGAGGAAAAAAAGGAGAGTCACAAATGCAAGCAGCGCGCCCTGCCACGCCGCGTCTGCGACAAATGAAATCGCATCTTTGATAAATACCGAGCTGTCGAGGACAATTTCAATATGCGCTTCGCGAAGCCTGAGTTCCTCTTCGAGCTTTTTCAGCGTTTCGCGGATCTCCCTAGCGATGTTCACGTTATTCTGGCCGGCCTGTTTTTGAATGGCGATCGTGATGTTTTCTCTGCCGTCGTAACGGGAAATGCTTTCCTGCTCCTTGATGCTGTCTTTGACCGTAGCGACATCCTTGAACAAAATCAAACGTTTCTTTGGCCGTTCTTTCTCCTGCTCCAGCCGCTTGGACTCGATGGTGTCACGCGGACCGAATTTCGCGCGTTCGACGAATCCGCCCTGAGGAACATAAATACGGTCGCTTCTGTCCGTTCCCGCAACGGAGAATGAAATATCTTCAAGCGTTTCAAACTCACCGATGGTTCGTATCAAATGCTCATAAAGGCCCTTTTTGATCGTGCCGGCCGGGTAAGATAGGTTGGTGCGCTCGAGCGATTCCGTCAACGCCAGGATCGAAAGGCCCGAAGCATAAAGCCGGCCTTGGTCTACTTCGATTAAAATTTCACGATCGAGTCCGCCGGATACCGTGGCGGAAGCAACTCCTTCGGTTTTCTCAAGCACATCTTTTATGGTCGTTACGGCAAGATCTTTTAAGCTTACCAGAGAGCCTTTGCCAGTCAGCGAAAGGAGCATCACGGGCTGGGCAAGCGGGTCGAACTTTACAACGACCGGTTCGGATGCGTCCCGCGGCAGCTTGTCTTTTACAAGATCGATTTTCTCGCGAACCGCCAGCGCGGCAAAATCAACGTCGATACCCCAATCAAATCCGACGTGAATGATGCTTTTTCCTTCCTGGGAATCGGAGCGGATCGATCGAAGGCCGTTTACGGAACTTACGGTTTCCTCGAGCGGTTTGGTGACAAGCGTTTCGATTTCCTCCGGAGCGGCATTGAAATACGTTGTGACAATGGTGACTTCGGGAAATGTAATCGGAGGAAATAAATCTAGGTGGAGGCGGCTAAGGCCGATCAAGCCTAATAATACGACGCCCAGATAAACCATTACGATCGTGACTGGACGTTTTGCGGAAAATGACGGTAAACTCAATGGTGCGCCTCACAATTCCGCTTCTTGTTTTTCGATGACACGAACTTTCGTCCCTTCTTCAAGCCGGTCGAACCCGCTCATGGCCACAAGCTCGCCTTCTTCAAGACCGACATCAACCTGTACATAGTCGGGCCTTTCATAGCCCACTTGAATAGGCCTCTTCGAGATCAGTTCGGTAACTTCGTCCACAGCAAATATCCAGGTGTCATCTTCTCCGCCCTGCACGGCTTCCGTGGGAACGACAATCGTATTTTGCTTGCTGAAAAGGACTATGCGGATACGCGCAAACATGCCGGGCAGGAGTTGCCCTTCCGGATTTTCGATGCGAATACGAGCAGTCGCTGTGCGGCTGGTTCCGGTAACGATGGGCTGAATGTTGTCAACCACGCCCTCAAACACCTTGTCGGGATAGGCATCGACGTATATGCGCGCTTTAAGACCCAGCTGTATCCTTGAAACGTCCCGCTCGACAATGCCAAACTCTGCTTCGACATAATCCACTTGTACATGCGATCCCAAAAGCGTATTGGGCGTGATGTTTTCCCCTTCTTCCACAAGCAATTCTCCGATCATTCCGTCGGTCGGAGCGTAAAGATTTGATTTCTCGAGAACGCTTTCGTTTGCCTTGACCTCAAGCTGCGCCGCCTCAAGGTCGTATTCCGCTGATTCGACTTCAAGCTTTACTTTGTCCAATGTTGTTTTTGGAATGGCGCCGATTTCAAAAAGCTTCTCATGCTCGTTCAATTTCTCTTTTGCGAGGGCAACCGACGTCTCCGCCTTTTTCAACTGTGCCTGCGATTTCTGAAGCCGGAGGAGTACATCATCTTGCTTGAGGGAAACAAGGAGCGCGCCTTCCTCGTAACGCTCTCCCTCACGATAATTGATTGAGTTGATGACGCCGGGAATCTCAAAACTCAGCTTAAATTCGATCGCGCCTTTGATAGTCCCAAGAGCATTCAGAGAATCTTCATAGTTAAAGCGGCCGACCTTAAACGTTTTGATCGGTACTTTTGGTTCTTCTTTTGGGGCTTTTTCGGCTGTGGGAGGCTTCTCTCGATCCGCTTTCGCCGGGAAGAGCTTCGGAAGATAATAATCCCTTGTAAAATACGCGCTAGCGCCGGCCATCAGAATAATGAGCGCCCAGGCGAGAATTTTTCCCCGCTTTGGTTTTGCGGGCGGGAGCGGCTCGGGCGGCAGCACGGAAAAGGTGTCTTCAGGCATAAAGATCCTCGACGGTCAAGAGATTCTGAATGCCCACGGCACGGTTGAGGCGGGCTTTTGCGATAAAAAAGTCAGAGATGGAGCGGTGCATCTGAATACGGTCGGAAGTCAGATCGATAAGCGACTGAAGATACTCGGAGATCTGTATTTCATTTTTCTCTAAACGCACCTCAGCGAGCTTTGTCAAGCGCTCACGGTGATCCAGGCGTCTCAGAAGCGATATCAGTTCAAGCCGCGCCTTGTGATAATCATAGTACGCATTCTTGACATCCTCAATCACCTGTTTTTCAGCTTCTTGAAGTTCTTGAATCGCCTCTTTTGTTTCTACCTGCGCTTCCTCGGTGTCCGCAAATTGTTCGAGATTATCCAGAAGCGCAATCGAGAATGTAGTCTCTCTTCGTGTTGTGCCCTCGCCGCCGCCGGCAAAGCTCGTGAGATTGGGCGCATTGTGCGTGTTATCATACTCTGCCTTCACGGTGCTTCCCAGAAAATTGTAATTGCCTTCGATGCCAAAACGGTATTCTTTTTCGTCGCCGAAAGAACCAAACTTGGGAGCGGAGTCAATATGCGTCGCCACTTCGAAAAGCTGGCCGACCTCTGCTATGAGATCGACATTCGGCAGCCAGGCGCCGCGCTCGGCGAGTTCCGCATACTGATTTGCTTTTACGCGGTGAACGTTCAACTCAAGCTCTGGCCGCGATACATACGCCAGTTGAATATAATCGTCCAGCGATTTGACATTTTCCCGGGCCGCTCCTCCGCCCTGCTCCGCGCCAAGACTGGTTATGAATGTCTCATCTTTCATGAGCGTGGGAAGATCATAGAAGTCCGCAACCTGGATCTCATTGGGAACTTCCAGATTTAACCAATGCTGGAGCTCCAGCCTGGCAATTTCAATATCCTGCCTGGCAATCTCAAGCTGGGCCATCTGCTCATAATAGATGGCTTCGACATTCAGCCGTTCGACTTCCGAAATAAGCGCAGCGCGCGACTTTTGCAAGCTGACATCTCGCCAACGGATGGCAATTTTGTTTATCTCAGATCGCTCGATCAGAATTTTTTGTGCACGGTGAAGGTTCAGATACGCCTCTGAGACCTTAAAGATCACTTCATTCAACGTTTCATCATGTTCCTTTGCCGCCGATTTAAAATTTTCACGCTCTTCTCGGAACGCGTTCCAAAGCTGGCCGCCCCGGAAAATAGGCTGCCGGCCGTTAACGCGCCAGGATCTGCCCTTGAAGGTTCCGGTGGTATTGCTCCCTTTATCGTTTTTATATTCCAGCTCAAGTTCGGGAAATAATTCACGCAAGGCCACGCGGATGCGTGTCGCCGATATGCGCTGTCTTTGAGCAGCAATTTCCAGGGGAAGATGCGTTTCGATAGCGCGTTGGATGCATTCCTCAAGCGGCCGCGTTTGGCCGTTCAGCGAAAAAAGAAATGCGGATTCAATTTGCTTCTTGCGGTCCGGAAGATTCAATCCTTCCGGCGAATAAATCAACGGGTGGGATTTCAGTGTTTCATCGATCGTGCCGCCATGAACCCAGTCTTTGATGTAATGCGCGCGTCCGTTAGCACTTTCGGTCTCCTGCTCTCTACGCCGCATCTCTTGTTTAAATTCCGGAAGCAAACGGGTGGAACTAAAATCCTCTGACATGGGGGACTGAACCTCCTGTTCGCGGCCGAGATAGCCTGAGTCATCCATGCTAAACTGCTGGGAATGTGAGGCGCCGGGTATGATAGCGGAAAAAAGAAAGAATAACCCCCCGAGAATTTTTATTTTTGTGCGCATTCGTTATTCTTTTTGGGATATGAGGTTGCAACTTTCTAAAATCTTTTGAAAGTATATCACTTCTCGGCAGTCTGTCAAACCTGCAAACTACATATAATATCGGGTTTAATACGGTAAACTTGAAATTTGTTACGGTATTCGTTACGGTATAAGCGCGCGCATTTACCGCCACTTGGGCGTTTGATATACTTGGCACAACGAAAGCGCTCAAATGACTCCAAGCAAATCGCCGAAATTTCCGCCCATCGGATTTCTAATCCGGGAAATCCGGCTAAAGCAGCGGCTCACCGCACGCGAATTGGCAAAACGAGTTAAGATCGACCCTCGCCTTCTAAACGCCATAGAAAAGGGGCGTATCCACATGCCATCCATGGAAAGAATTGCGGATTTAGCATATGCCCTAGGACTTGATTTAAGCCGGTTGTTTGCGCAGTACTGCGGCCGACGCCCGGAGCAAGTTAGTCAAGGCAGTGCGTCGGGTGAATTCGTGATGGATTTCGGCAAAAAGGGATTTAAGCTGATCAGCTACACGGTGCCGGTCCGCGAGATGTTCTGCGGCAAAATGACTTTAAGCGGGAAAAAGCGGGTTGATACGGACAAATTTTCCCTGCCCGTTATGGTATTTATCCAGGTACTCATCGGAAAATTGGCCGTTGAATATCAGGACAAAGCGATTTCTTTAAGGGAGGGTGGGACTTTGCTTTTAAACGGAGCAAATGGCTTTACCTTCCAAAATCTTTCGCAGCGTGAAACTTCCCTGCTTTTTTTTACCTCGCCGGCCCCCTGGGGGCAGTCATTTTTTGACCGCTAGAGCGCGCCATCCGCTCGCATTTAGGCAGCCAATTCATCTACTTTCTGCTTAAGGCCGGCCAAATCAAACGGCTTATGCAGGAAAAGATCGCACTTCAGCTCGTTTGCCTGATCAATAAGATTTTGATCAACGTACCCCGTGTTGACAATCACTTTTGTGCCAGGGTAAGTATCCTTTGTAATTTTAAGGATGCGCAGTCCTGACATGTCTGGCAGATTGAGGTCTAGGAGACAGACGCTGGGGCGCACTTCCTGGATTATTTTAAGCCCGTTCTCACCGTTCGTGGCAGCGTACACTTCAAATCCTTCATCGCGGAAGAATTCGACGAGTTCGATGACAATAGCCTCTTCATCATCGATAATGACAAGCGAGGGTTTTCTGCTTCTTTTTTCGGGCAATGGGATCACCGGCAGCTATTTATCCGGCTGCGCGTTGAGCTTGGTCCTGTACTCCAAACGTACCTTTTTCATCATAGATCGGAAGGCGAACCGTAAATGTTGCGCCGGAGCCCAATTTGGATTTAACCGCAATGGTGCCGCCATGAAGCTCCAATATGTAGCGGCACATGTAAAGGCCTATTCCGCTGCCTTTGCCTTCGGGTTTTGTGGTAAATCGGAACTGAAAGAGTTTATTCATGATTTCCTCCGACATGCCTTCGCCGGTATCCGTGAATTCGATATTCACCATCTTGGCCGCCTCATCGTTTCGCGCGACAATGCTGATGCGCCGTACGGTAGAATTGATCATGGCTTGGTACGCATTGATGAATAGATTCAGGAACACCTCTTGCAAGCGTTCCAGATCGCCCTTGACCAGCGCGATATCCCCGGGGATATCAAATACCACTTCCGTACCCGAAAGATTGTCGAGATAAGTTTGAAATTGGACGAGCGGAAGCGTTTCCTCGATCAGAATTTTTATGCTGAGCGCCTCAAAGCGGCCTTTTTCAGATTTCTTCAGAAGTCCAGTCAATGTGTTGACAACCGCTTTGATGCGTTGGATGTTGTGTTCCATCTTGTCGAAGACCGGCAAAATTTCCTGAACTTTGAGATGGGGTTCCCGGCGCATGCGCAAAAGTACGCGGCTGATATTCATGGAAAGTACCGTCAGCGGATTATTAACTTCATGGCCAACGGATGCTGCTAAGCGACCCATGGTAGCCATTTTCTGCTCGTGCACGAGCTGGGACTGCGTGTCCTTTAAACGTTTATTTGCTTCCTCAGTCTCGGAAAGTGCACGCATAAGACGGCTTGACGCGGCATTTAGCTCCGAATTTATTTTCTCAAGCTCTTTTGCGCGTTTAATGGCTTCGTCGTAGAGCCTTGCGTTTTCAATCGCAATAGCCGACTCCTGCGCGATGGTGAAAAATACGTCAATGTCTTCGGCGCTATAAGCTTCATTGGATTTTTTTGCACCCAGCACAAGAAAACTCCGCAACAATCCTCGATCCGGGCTGCTTTCGCGGATATTCGGCTGCATGCCCAGAAATGAAGGAATAACGATTTCGGCCGCGATGCTCTCCATGGCTTCCATGGCCAATGTAGTGTCCAGGTTCTCGTTACGTTTGGATGCGTTCTTAAGACTATCCATGCGGAGCGGCTGGTGCGTGGAATTAAGTTTTACGATAAGCGGGTGATCGGATGAGAAAGATCGCACCGTATCGTGACGCGGATAACCACGCCAGGCTTTAAGATAGAAAAGATTTTCTTCATCGGATCGAATATATAATGCGGCGTTTTTAATGCGCGCCCGCAATGTAAGAAATGTGACAATAAGTTTCGCCAGGTTTTCCAAACTCTGAATTAAGGCGATTCCCTTGCTCGCATCTTTGAGAAGTTCTTGATAATTGAACTTCTTTCTTAGAGGAAAGCGTAACAATTGTTTTGCGGACTTCATTCGAGTCTCCCGCTAATCCTTTGGAAACGTAATTGTAAAAAGGGACCCCTGGCCTTCGCAGGAAGAAACTTCTATTTTGCCGCCGTGTTTTTCTACAATCCCGTATGATATGGACAAGCCAAGGCCGGTGCCTTTTCCAACATCTTTGGTGGTAAAAAAGGGATCAAAAATACGGGAGATATTTTTCTGAGGAATGCCGATACCGTCATCTTTAATCTCCACGCATACGGCGCCGTTTGATTCGGCTGTGCGAATTTCGATCGTTCCGGAAGATTTAGCGGCTTTGATCGCATCCTTCGCGTTCAGAAATAAATTGGTGAATACCTGTTCAAGTTCGTTCGGCACCCCTTTAATCGTCGGAAGCGGTTTTAAATTCTTGATAAGTTTTATGTTTTCCTGCTCCAATTGGAAACTGAGAAAACCCAGCGTGTTTTGGATAACCTGATTCAAGTCAACAACCCGCATCATTTCGGCATCGGAAGGCTTACGCGCGTATTTCATGAGCTTTTGAACTATGGACTGGCAGCGCCTGGCGCCCTCTTCAATCAGTGAAATTGATTCAAGGTCGTCCTTGCTTGCGCTGGGCCTGAGCATCTGCACATTCGTCAGGACAGCCGTCAGCGGATTATTAATTTCATGTGCAACACCTCCGGCCAGCGTGCCCAATGTTGCGAGTTTTTCGGCCTGAATTAACTGCTCCTGTGTCTTGAGAAGTTCTTTTGTCCTCTCATCGACCCGCGATTCCAGTTCTTCATTCCATTTCCGAAGTTCCCTGCTCATCTGCCGGATGCGCAAAAGCACCGCTACCCGCGCGATCAATTCTTCCTTGTTGAAAGGTTTAGATATGTAATCATTGGCGCCCAGTTGCAGGCCATAAATTTTATCCCCCATATCGGTGCGGGCGGTCAGCATAATGATTGGGGCTTCATCGGGGGTAGATTCGGAGCGCACGCGCTTGCAAAATTCGTACCCTGACATTCTCGGCATCATGAGATCCAAAATGATCAACTCAGGTTTTTCCTGTTCTAGCTTTTCCAGCCCATCAATCCCATCCACCGCTTCGATTGCTTGATAATGATTAAGTTCCAGCCGCGTCCGGACCACTTCGCGGTTTACGGTATTATCGTCTACGATGAGAATTTTCTCGCCCTTCCCGCGCACGGCTTCTTCGAATTCCGGATCCTTTTCGAGCGAATATTCCCTATCCTTGCCTGGACTTGCTTGTGTGAGCAGATTCCCGATCCGCGGGCGCGGGTCTTCCGATGCCGTTGACATTGCAAAACTTCGGGCGTGATCGGGTGCAATTGAAAAAGGGTTTTTACTTAGCGCAAACGAAAAAATACTGCCCTTGCCGGGCATGCTTCGAACCGTAATCTCACTTGCGTGCAAACGTACAATTTCGCGCGCAATGGAAAGCCCGAGCCCCGTGCCCTCAAATCGCCTTGTCGCGCTCCCTTCAGCCTGCCGGAAGCGCTCAAATATGATTTCTTGATCAGCCGCTGAAATACCGATGCCGGTATCCTCTACCGCTACCGTAACTGCTGAATTCTCCTCCGCTAAGCGAATAGCGACACCGCCTTTTTCTGTAAATTTTATGGCGTTTCCTATCAGATTGATGAGAACCCGCTGGATTTTTTCGGGATCGCCGAAGACATCCGAAAGCGCACCTGGAGAAATGTGCTTAAGGTAAAGATTTTTTTTTCGGGCAAGCGGATCCAGGAGAACGATGACCGCGTCAACAACATTTAAGATGTTGAAGGGTTTGATTTTGACGGGCGCTTGACCGGATTCAATGCGTGACAGCTCAAGCAGGTTATTAATCAGTTCCTTTAAATTACCGCCGCTTTCCACAATCATTTTCAAATGCGTACGCTGCGCCTCACTCATGATTCCATCCGCTCCGTCCAACATGGATTCAACGAGGCCTAAGATGCCTTGAATGGGTGTCCGCAGCTCATGCGAAGTGTTGGCAAGGAATTCGCTTTTCAGACGATCTAATTCTTTTAAACGTTCGTTTTGATTCTGAACCTGTGCGTACAATTTTGAGACGTTTTCAAATTGCTGGGAGTTTGAAACGGCGATGGTAACGGGAACCTTGATACATGAAAGAAAATGGATTTCTTCTGCGGTATATTTTTTAAGATTTTCCTTTTTCCCCAGCAAAAGAAATCCGATGAGCCGCGTGTTCAAGACAAATGGCACGAAAACCTGCGCTTGCATTTCCGCGCGAAAGAGTTGGATCGTGTGCGCATGATTCTTAAACCTGGGATCGCTAATGGCCAAGTCCAGAATCACGGTTTCATCATGCCCGGTGAGCAAATCGAGAAAAGGATTTGCGCAAGGCAGCGGCTTGATATTTTGGAACCCTTTTATTAACAGAGGGACATGTTTGGATGACGTCTCTTCCATGAGAAATACCGCTATTTGTTTGGCAAAGATACTTTCCCGAAGCGTGCTCGCAAACCGTGTGAGCAGGTCTTTCAAATCCTTTAGATGTACCAGTTCTGCGGAAAAACGGTTGAGGACGGCCTGAAGATTTGCGTGACGCCGCCGGAACAGAAGATCGAGTTTTGGCTGTATCGCGCGGAAATAAAAATAAAATGAAACCAAAAGAACCAACAAACCGGCCGTGGCTTGGGCCTGCGACAATTGCCTTAACCGGCTTTGGGTTAAGTAGCCAACCAGGGCAAAAGGTAAAATCGCCACAATCGTGCTAAGAAACCACATGACTGTTTTATGGATGACCGTCTCAATGTCGAGCAATTTGTACCGGATGATCGTATAGCCCAAAGCACACACGAGAACGAAGGTGGTAAGCGCGCCGATCGGGAAGATTTCAATACCATAGCACGGTAGAAAATCAACACTGCCGACATAGGCCACTAAGAATCCAAAGAGAACAAGGCGGATCTGGTGCTTTAATAGCGGTTCGGAAGTTTTCCGGTAGGTGCGAAATAGATTCATAAAAAACAAAAGCATATATGTTGCGAAGAAAACCAAATAAGCTCCCCCACCCCACAGGGTCAAACGGGAGTAATGTCCCCAGGAATGCTTCATATAGCCCGACACGATCCATGGAGTTGTCCAGATGATAAGGGTGAAAATGACCGAAAGAAGAAAGCCCAAGTAGATCAGCAGCTTTTGCCTTTTGGAGAAATCAAGCCAAAATGACGAATAGGAAAAAACGGTGACCGAAATAAAACTCACGCCGAGGTAAAGGCCGTTGATCGACAGGCGGATGGCTGCAGGATCCTGGCTTGAAAGGAGAAACGATGTAGAAGCAAGCCAGACGGCTACACTCAGGCAGATACCGAAGAAGCAGACGTTCAGCGTGGACTTTGGTGATTGCCCTAAAACATATCCGCCGGTTGCGAAAAAGAAAAGAGAGGTAACCCCAAACGGGATAGCGTAATAATTAAAGTAAAATGGATTCATGATTAGCGGACGCTAGTCTTTAAATGTATTCGTAATATCTTGCCAACTAAGAAGATGTTTTCCAGCAGCGAGAAACTCGCTAACCTTTTGTTTTGTTGGAAAGGATTGATAAGGATACTTAATATCCTTGGGATCCTGTTTTCTTGTAATCACATTTCCCGAACGGTACGTATCCAGGACCTGTTCAAGTGCAATGGCGCCATGCATCCAGCAGCGGGTGCTTAAAGAAAATAAAGTATCCGTTTTCTTGATCCGGATTGGTTTCTGGTAAATAATTTTTCCCGTATCAATCTTTGAGTCAATTTGAAAAATGGTCAGCCCCGATTGTTTAACCCCATAATACAGCGCCTCAAACGGCCCGTCCAGGCCGCGAAAGTTAGGAAGCAGGGATGGGTGAATATTGATACCGCCGTATTCTGGAAAATTAAAAATAGGCCTCTTTAGAATCTGGTTGTTGTAAGCTGAGACAATGAGATTTGTGTTAACGTTCCTGAGGAAGTTTTTAACCTCGTCGCTATTGAAATCTTTCGATCGATATATTGGAATCCCTTTCTCGCGCGCAATTTCGTCAAATGCCTTTATCTTAATCTTTTTTCCAAGAAGGCGCCTTAACGCGTTCCACACCTTTACGATGGGGCCAGCGAATTTTGCAATGCCAAGCATGTAAAATGCGTATGGCCAGCCGGATTGGCTCGAGAGCGCCAGCACAACTTCAAATAAATTGAGGTATTGCCCCTTGTGCTTTATGTCGAAATCGGAAATAACGATGGCTACAATCGGTACTTTGCTCCGGCGCACCCAATAATTCATCATTAAAAGGGGGTACAAACCCGGATATACCATAAATACCGGGCGGAGGTCACGATGGCTCATATCGCTTTCTAAACCTTTGCTGTTTCCTTGACCAAACGCAAACGTGCAAATTTTTCTGCGGATTTCAAAACGTCTTCGAGCGCATTGAGATAAAAATTCACCTCCGTTTTGCCGACAATCAACGGAGGCGCAATGCGAAGCACATCGTAGTTATTTAAGGTGAATGCGGATATGATTTTGTGCCGCTTAAACAACTGGCGGACCACCCACAATGCGAGCGCACCTTCCATGATGGGCTTGTTTCCTTTCAGGCGTGCCAGCGTCATGCCGATCATCAAGCCTCTTCCTCGAACCGCCTTTAAAACGGTGAATCGCTTCTGCATGACTACCAGTTTCGAAATAAGCAACTCCCCCGTTTGCGCCGCATTTTCAATCACATTTTCAGAGATCAGCGTACGGATCGCCGCAATTCCGGCGGCGCAGGCCTTCGTGTTCCCGCCGAAGGTGCTCGTGTGCAGCAGGCACTTTTCAATCGATCCGTATGCGCGTGACCAAATCTCATTTTTTGTGAGCATTGCTCCGATTGGCATGACACCGGCGCCCAACGACTTACTTAGGAGTAATACATCGGGCTCAATAGCATCATGCTCATAGCAAAATAAACGACCCGTGCGGCCCATTCCCGTTTGCACTTCATCCAAGATAAGCAATACCTTGTGTTGATCGCAAATCTTTCGTACGGATTTAAGATAACCGTTCTTTGGAACAATTACGCCGGCCTCTCCTTGAATAGGTTCCACAATGAACGCAACGGCATCGCCCTGCCTTAGTACCTTGTCCAGCGCATCCGCATCGCCATAAGGCACGCACTTGGTATCAGCCAAGAGAGGCGCAAAGGGTTTTTTGTACCTTTCCCTGCCAGAAATCGAAAGTGATCCCATTGATTTTCCGTGAAATGCGCCTTCGGCATATACCAGAACTTTCTTTCCTGTTGCAGCACGCGTTAATTTGATAGCGGCTTCACAAGCTTCAGTTCCGCTATTGCAGAAAAATACCTTTCCGAGTTTTTCCGAAGTCAGGCGAACAAGATACTGTGCGAGCGCCCCGGCAAAAGGATTGGGATATGATTGCAAAATGTTTGGATAATGCTCTACCTGCCTTAGCGCCTCCAGCACTTTTGGCGGCTCATGCCCCAAATTAAGAGAACCAAATCCGGACAGAAAATCCAGGTAACGGCTCCCCTTAGAATCCTCCAGATAGCATCCCGATGCATGGCGGAATGATTTGTTAAAGCCGATGAAACGCGATATCCATACCAGGTAAGGATTCAAATAGGCAGAATAAAGTTTAGCAGCATCGCTGAATCTGAAGGAAAGAACATCTTCTACACTCCCCAGCCCTTGAATGCGTTCGCGGTAGGAACCTATGCGGCCGTTTTCCTTTGACATGAATGCTTGATGCCCGTTATTTCTTCGGCGGATAGCAGGCGGTTGCCCCAATAAAACGGTGCAACACGGAACCCGTGCCGTTCGGCTATTTTCTTAATCTCAGATACTTTTTCTGGCGTGATTTTTCCTCTTCCGTAAGAAAAATTCTCATAGCGGCGTTCAAGATCGAGCAAAATGGCTTCCGCAAAACAACCATATAGCGTGTGTGTTGAAGGAAGTCCGATTTCAAACTCAAAATCGATTTCCTGAGGGATTTCGGCCAACCCCCCGGAAAATATCAAAAGATCATTTCTATTTTTAACGGTGTAGCAGAGGTTCTTCGGGTAGGCTAAATCGCAAATAATGGTGCCTGATTTAAACCACTCTTCCTTCAAAATAGAATTTGTTACGCTGGCCGCCGCAATGACAATGTCGGCGGTTCGTACAGCGGCTGCATTGTCGGTTGTTCCCGAGACTTCGGATCGGCGGATTCGTTTCAAACTATCTACAGCCGCTTCCAATCGAGCGGCGTCGCGTCCTGTCAATACGAGACCCTTAACTTCTTTTGCCAAAATGCGCGCGCATCCGCTTCCGATGTCCCCCGTCCCTCCAATAATACATACGGTTGCTCTTGTGAGCTCGATACCCATGAGCTCGCATGCTTTTCGCACACCGTCCAGCGCAAGCGAAACCGTATACGTGTTACCCGTGGTCAGCGGAATATGGGTCATTTTAGCGAGTTCGTCTCCGAATCGTTCTCCGACGATAGAAGTAAATCCGCCAAGGGTAGCGATACCGATTTGATGGCTTTCAGCCATGCGGCAGGCCTCCACAACCTTTTGGAACACCATTTTTTCATCAACGGAAACCATGTCGGGAACAAATGTGCTTTGTATAAATAATCCGCGCGAGTCCACACCAGCTGCCGATCTAAACTTTTCGATACCGCACATGACAAAGGATGGAACCAATTCGTAGATCTTGTTTAGGAACTCTTGCGAGGGGGGCTTAAATGTCGGTTCGCAAAACTTAAGGTACCGGATAAGGTTATTTAAGTTGTAAGGATGCCCAATCAGGGCAAATCCGCCAATCTTGTTATTTGTGCCTTTCAAGAAACTTCGGTAGTGGTCGGAAACCAGTTTGTTATTTAACCCTTCCAGCATCATGATAAAATTTTTTTTTATCTTTTCTTCGAGAACGGGGGCAACCAATTGCCCCACAACGGGAATTCCGATGTCGACTTCAGCCTCAATACAAAGCTCTGTCCCTTGCGGATGGTCTTTTAACGTCCACGTTCCATCGAATTTAGCGAGGTCACCATCAATCGCATTGAAATAAATACTGGAACCGGCAGGATCAACTCGCACTTTTTCTTTCCATGTAATTGGAATTTGATCTAATTCTATATTCCATTGCGTTATCGTATAGTTTCCGGTTTTTTCCAGGACAACGCATCGTTTTACATTGGGCATGTAGTGAGTAAAATGCTCGACCTCTGTAATCAGTTTAAAGACCCGGCTTTTTTGGTCTGGAAGAACCTTGGAGAGCTTTATGGAGATCAAATACGGGACAGTCTGTGATTTCGTTTGCATTGCGTTTGCTATTGTCGCCTTACTTTTAACTCGGGAACATGTTTTAAGGTACTTTGCCCGTTTATCCAGTTTTCGATAACGTCTTGCCGAAACCGCCAATGCTTGCCAACGCGGAATCCGCCGGGGATATGACCATCTTGAGCAAATCGATAAATGGATCGCTTTGGAATTCGGAGGAGCTTGCTCAGTTCATCGGGCGTTAGAAGTTTGATCACGTGCGCTAATTTCTTGAAAGGGGTTTATACAATTTGCGCCAAAAGCGTAATTTCTCGCCATTTGTGTTAAGTATAGCACATAAAAACAACGTGAGGTTTAGCGCGCATTTTAAGCTTAATTTTCGAGTTATCGGAAGAAAAAATAGGTATAAAAATAGATATAAAGAAAGAGGTGCTCTACACGCAAGATTTGCTTAATTCAGGTCGGCTTCAAATTCGCCTATTTTATGGCGATCGGTAAACCCTTTGCCGACATCGTGCCAATGCTTAACCTTGGGCTCGCCAAGCATCCAGCATAAATAAACGACATTCCCGCTGTTTGTATGGAAGAAATCAATGAGCGTCGGGAATACCCCTTTCAGGTAACAGCCATAGCTTTGGATCTTGTCGACGTAGTCCTGATATTTTTCCGCGAGACCTTTCATCTCAGCCACGAGCTGTTCCACTTCATCCATATTCGGAGAAGGCTCGGTTTCTCGATCATCGGTGACCAACTCAAGCGCATCCGTCTGCGCCTGAAGCTTCTGCAATTTCAAATGGATCGATTCGACCGCATTTAATAACGGTGTCAAAGTCGGTATCAGGAGATCGGCTTCCTCAACCGTAAATGTTTTAACGTCGTACATGCGTGCTCCTTAGCTGTGGCATTAACCAAAATAATCCGGTTCGTTTCCTGCTTTCCATTTAATATTGCAGCCCATGCTGGGTTTTTGATTCTTTGAGATCGGTGCGCCGGTCAGAACGGCATCAATGGCTGCTCTGAGGTCTTTGCCTGTTATGGGTTTGCCGTTATCCGGTCTGCTTTCGTCCAATTGACCTCGGTAAACCAGTTTTTGCCGCGCGCCGTAGAGAAAAAAATCCGGTGTGCACGCCGCACGGTATCGTTTGGCTGTTTCCTGGGAATCATCTAAAAGATACGGAAACCGCCAATCGTTTTCGCACGCCATCTTTTTCATGTTTTCAGGACAGTCTTCGGGATAATTTGCGATATCGTTTGAATTAATCCCAACCACCGCTAATCCCTTGTCGCAATAATCCCCATATAATTTGCCAAGCTCCTTCCGGACATGTTTTACATACGGGCAATGATTGCAGATAAACATGACAAGAAGCGCGGGGCGGTCTGTGAAGTCCGTGAGCGACACGATCTTTCCATCTAAATCCGGCAGCGAGAAATCAGGCGCTGGACTTCCCAGCTCTGTCATCGTAGAAGGTGTGAGCACCATATTTTTTCTCCAGTCAACTTTTGCTTAAACATAAGCGATTAACGACTCGCGGCGTATATCCGCTGCCAGTTTTCCCGCCACCCAGACGGTGCCGGGGCGGGTTTTTAAAATTTCCCAAGTTTCCCGCAGATCATCTGGAGAAACGGTCTTAAATTCATTGGCCGTCAACAAGAGGTTGCTTTTTTCAATGCCGCGGGACAGATTCAACCGGACCGCGTCTAAGTTTAATACTTGAGCTGGGAGCTTCAAAACAGAAATTTCACGGCCATGTCTATCAACAAATTGATCGATCTCGATCGGCGGAATATCCGAACCAAGCCATTCCACATAAAACGTGCCGTCCGGTTCGGATTTTTCTATAAAAAGCAGTGCAAGGGGAGCATATTTGATGGCCAACGGAAGAAGCTGAAAAGGTAAAACAAAGGCTTGCGCAATGACCTGCGAAGCCAAGTTTCCAAACATAGCGACTGCAAAAAACGGCAGAGCTAGAAGCTGGCATCCGGAAAAGGACAAGAACAGAAAAAAGAGACTAAGAAGAACGGTTTCCCGTACGCCCCGAGAACGATTAACACTTGCGATTGAGAATTTCAACATCATCCTCCGTACGGGCAATTATGTTATACGGAGAAAGAAGTTATGTCTAGGAAGTTTATTGCTAACTTAGTGCGGATGAAGGGGTTTTGAGGGTAAATCGATGCAAAATGCCGTTCCGGTATCGCAACAACCGTAGGCCACCAGGCGGCCCCTGTTTTTCTCGGCCAGGCGGTGCGTCACATAGAGCAGCAAGCCGTCAATTCGGCGGGGGCGGTCCAGAAAAAAATTTGGTTTAAACAAAAGATGCAAATAATTTTCGTTCACGGGCTGCCCGCTGTCCACAAAGCGTAGGCGAACCCCGCCCGGCCAGTTTTCGGTCGGCATTTGTGTAATGGCCTCTACCGTAATTCGCCCCATACGGCCGCCCAGCCCTAAAATGGCATTCAGCAGCAGATTGTAGCAAATCTCGCGAAACTCATCGGGATTGACAAAGATTTTTGGCAGATCGCTCGGCAGCCATTCGACAACCAGTACTTGCTGAAGGCGATGGCGAAGTAACTCAGTAGCGCTCTTTAAACCCGCGTTTACGCTTATGTATTGAGGGGCATTGCTTGTGCCGGGAGAAACGGCCCCGCCCAAACCAAGTGCTTGCCTTAAGCGATTGATGGCATAATCAAGCTGTTTACGTGCATGCTCGACAATAGCAATATCATACGAAATGGTGACTGAAGAGTGTGCGTCGCGAGCAAAGCGCAAGCGGGCGAAATGCTGCGCTTCCAGAATTTGACTTACCAATTCCAGAGAGCCAAGAATATCGCTCTGGATCGGTCCGGGAATGGGCGATCTAACTTGCGGTTCACTTAGCGGAACGTTTTCCCCCACGCAATCACCGCCTTCTGCCGCTTTCGACATCCGGCGAACTTCCCTTGTCGATCGCCGGGAAGATCGGCACGAAACAGCTTTCAGTAGGCAAATTGGAGAGCCAGCAGGATTATAAGAGATTGGCGCCTACGAACGAGAGTATAGCACGACGATTTTGTATTTACAATCGTAAGTTATTTTATTTCAGATACTTAAGTCTTTGCTAATATTTTAATCGAGCGCTTTAAAAAAGTGCTGGAAGAAGGCTTACGGAAATATATTCGGACGTTTTAAGGCAGAAAAAATATTTTTGGGTTCGATCAACTGTTTTTCACCGCTCAGACGATTCTTGAGCTCGATTTTATTTGCTTTCAGATTCTTTTCCCCCACAACAACCTGCACCGGAACGCCGATCAGGTCGGCATCGTTAAACTTTACGCCGGCGCGCTCATCTCGGTCGTCGTAAAGAGTCTCAACGCCGGCTGAATTTAATTTTTCGTAGATCTCATCAGCGGCTTTGCGGCTCTCTGCGTTCGCGTGGTTCACGGTCAGTAGTTCAACATGAAAAGGCGCGATCGATTCCGGCCAGATGATGCCGTTTTCATCATGATTTTGTTCAATAGCGCCAGCCAGTATTCGATTAACACCAATTCCATAGCAGCCCATAATGAACGGCTGTTCGCGGCCTTCGCGGCTGAGAAAGTTTGCCTTGAGTGGTTTCGAATACCGAATGCCCAACTTGAAAACATGTCCGATTTCCATAGCGCGAACGAAATGAAGTCTGCCATTTTCGCATGCCGGACATCGGTCTCCTTCTACGGCATAGCGGAGATCGCCGACCGCATGAGGGGAAAAGTCACGACCGGGCACAACATTGCGCAAATGCCGGTCTGATTCGTTGGCACCGGTTACCCCGCTTGTCAATTGCATGATGGCACTATCCGACAGGATTTTAAGTTTTTTACCCGGCACACCCACAGGACCAACATAACCCACCGGAGCGCCTGTGGCCTTCTCTATTTCTTGAGATGTTGCAAGGCGAATGGTCGCGGCGCCGGATAAGCGGCGGATCTTTGCCTCATTGGCTTCGTGGTCACCGCGCAGTAATGCCATAACAGGTTCTCCACCATCGATTACATATATTAACGATTTGATCATTTCGGCCGGTTTTACCTTAAATGCGGTGGAAATTTCCTCAATGGTTTTTAAATTGGGCGTGTCAAACTTTTCAGGCCTCGGCACTTTTGCATCAGCCGCTGGAGCCAAATTTTTGGAATTTTCAAAACGATAAGCGGCTATATCACGGCTTGCGCGATATGGACAGCTGCTACACTTCGCAACAATGTCTTCGCCAAAGTCTGCCAAGAGCATGAACTCATGCGAAAAATTACCCCCCATCAATCCGGGATCCGCTTGGACAATTTCAAACTGGAGTCCGGCGCGCGTAAATATGCGCTCATAGGTGCGGTACATGATTTCATAGCTTTTGTCCAAGCCGGCTTCATCCGCATCGAAGCTATAGGCATCTTTCATTATAAATTCCTTGGAACGGATGACTCCAAATCTCGGGCGGGCTTCATCTCTAAATTTCGTTTGAATTTGATATGCGGTAATGGGAAGCTGACGGTAAGAATTCACGGTCTCGGCCATGAGCGACGTGATACATTCTTCGTGCGTGGGGGCAAGTACATATTCTTGCGCCACGCGGTTTTTAAACGAGAACTTGTCATCTGCAAGGCTTTCATAACGTCCTGTTTGCTTCCAAATTTCCGACGGTTGGAGCGAAGGCATAAAGAGCTCAACCGCGCCCGCACGGTCCATTTCATCGCGGATTAGCTCGATGACCTTTCTCAAGACTCTCCATCCGAGCGGCAGGTAATTGTATACGCCGGATGAAAGCTGCCGGATAAGTCCTGCGCGCAGCATAAGTTTATGGCTGGTTGCTTCAGCGTCTTTCGGGGGCTGACGCAATGTAGGAATTATGGTTTGTGACCACTTCATGGGGCGATCGTAGGAAGTAAAGCTTTGATGCGATCAAACCATTCGAGATGTGCGATGTCGTTTACCGTGATGAGGACAAAAAGCATAATCAAGAGAAGAAAACAAACCTGAGTGCTTCTTTCCTGCACCTTTAAACTTAGCGGTTTTCGTTTGACAGCCTCAATGAGCAGGAACAAAACGTGCCCGCCGTCTAAAGCCGGAATGGGCAGCATATTAAATACAGCCAGCGAGACGCTCAACATGGCCGCCAGCTGGATCAAGTAAACGATACCCATGGCAGAAGCTTTTGCAGCCATACTGACGACACCGATCGGACCGCTCATCGTTTGGAGCGGCAGTTGACGCGTAATGAGTCCGAAGATGGCCTCATACGTCAAGAACGTGTAGTCCCGAACCAAAAGAAAGCTTTCGGAAATAGCGCCGAGCAGCGGAAGGCGCTCGATTTTTACATCTTTTAAATCAGGCTTGATACCGATTCTTGAAAATGGCTTCCCCCGGTTCGCATCGTCAGTTTCAGATTTCGGAACAATGGCAACTTCGGTTTCCAGGCCGTTCCGGTAAACACGGAGAATCAGATTGCCTTCCGTATGTTGACGAATCAGCTCCGTCATTTCCATCCAGCTGTCAATTTTTTTCCCGTCTACCGCAATAACCCTGTCCCCCATTTTTAGCCCGCTGGCCTCCGCGGGATATCCTTCCAGAAACGCTCCAATGGTGGCCATTTGAACAGGCCGGCCGATGATAAGAACAATTGCAAAAAGGAGCCACGCTAAAAACCAGTTCATAACCGGTCCCGCAGCCACCACCCCTAAGCGGTGGAAAATGGGTGCCGCCAGATAATCGCCCGGCTTGGGCTTACTTTCTTCAAACGACTTAATGTCTTCTCCTTGCGGGCGAACGTATCCGCCAAAAGGAAAAATGGAGATCGCATAGCGGGTTCCGCCCCGCTCGGTAGCCCAAATTTCCTTGCCAAATCCGATGGAAAATTTCTCGACCTTGATTTTGCTCAGCCGGCACATTAGAAAATGGCCAAATTCATGCAACGTAATTAAAAGGCCCAATATGGCGAGCGTAAGCAGGACTTGATAAATGCCTGTGAACACGCCGCTCATATGCGCATCGCCTCTTCCCGAGCCCAGGAATCGGCCTCGAGGATTTGATTTAAATCGGGGTTGGTGACAGAGCGGTGCCGTGCGAGAACGCGTTCGATGAGATTGGGAATACCGAGAAAAGACAGATCGCCGTTCAAAAATCGCGCTACGGCAATTTCATTTGCCGCATTGAGGACAGCCGGCGCTGTCCCGCCCTGCCTCCATGTAGAACATGCCAGATCCAGGCATGGAAACGTGCGTCTGTCGGGGCGTTCAAATGTTAATGAGTGTATCTTTAAAAAATCTAATTTCGGTACCTGGGATCGAAGTCTCTCGGGATAACTCAGCGCAAACTGAATCGGCAATTTCATATCGTTAACAGCCAGTTGGGCCATATGCGAGCCGTCTACAAACTCGACCATGGAATGAATGACGGCTTGACGATGAATCAAGACATCAATTCTCTCAAGCGGTATATCGAATAAATGATGCGCTTCTTTAACCTCCAGCCCTTTATTCATTAATGTCGCCGAATCGACGCTGATCTTCCGGCCCATCCGCCAGCGCGGGTGATTTACCGCCTGCGAAGGTGTTACCGCCCTTAATTCCCAGCGGGTTTTTCCGAAAAAGGGCCCTCCCGACGCCGTCAGGATCAGTCGTTCCACAGTTTTTTCGGTATGTCCGTTCAAGTTTTGCAGACACTGCCAGATCGCCGAATGTTCGCTGTCAATCGGAAGCACATGCGTTTTTCGCTCTCGGGCTTTTTTCATAATCAGATGGCCTGCGACGACGAGCGGTTCTTTGTTGGCAATGCCAACCGCTTTTCCTGCTTCTATTGCCGAAAATATTGCTCCAAGACCGCAAGCGCCTACGGCGGCGCATAGAACAACATCACTCTGAGGCATTTTCGCAACTTCATTCAAACCGTCGTTTCCAGAAAGAACCTTAAGCGCGCGCCGTCCCAACGCCTTCCTCAATCGGTGCGCTGCCTTTTCATCATACACGCACACCAACTGCGGTTCAAATTCTTTAATTTGCATTAAGAGCTTTGAAACATTAGCGCGCACGGCCAGAGCGGATACTTTAAAGCGGGTAGGATGCGCCCGAATGACGGACAAGGTACTTTCACCAATCGAGCCGGTAGAGCCAATAAGGGATATGTGCTTCATCCGGCAACCCCCGGAAATACCGATACGTAATAATAACAGAATGGGATAGTAAAAATCAGACTGTCAATGATGTCCAATACCCCGCCGAGTCCGGGAATCTGGCCCGAGTCTTTAACGCCGCAATCACGTTTAATCAAACTTTCACACAGATCGCCGACAAGAGCCAGGATTCCAAGGACAAATCCCAATATAAGCAAATGATTGAAAGTGACATGTGGCAAAAAAGTTTTGGTGAGAAGCGATGTGGCCACCGATGCAGTCAAACTGGCAGCGGCGCCTTCAATAGATTTGTTTGGGCTGATGTGTTCAATAAACTTGGTCCTTCCGAACTTTTGTCCCAAAAGATAGGCGGCAGCATCACCGCTCTTCGTGACTAAAATCACATAGAGAACCCACGCCGCGCCGTTCGGCAGCTGGCGAATTTTGGTGACCAGAGAGAAAAACCAGCCGACATAGATTACGCCGAACATCGTCACAGAAGTGTTGACAAGCGCCTGCTCCTTCAGCCTTCGGTGGAAGTTGAAAATAAAAATGCAGAGCATGGCAGCAAACATAATCACGACATCGGCCGGGAAGAAATAGGTCAGCGGAAAAAGGCCGCCGAAAACAAGCCCAAGGGCAGAATTGATCTCCAGGCCCTTGCGCTTCGCCATATCAAAAAATTCATTAAGCCCAAGGAGCACAAATCCTTCGACGGTCAGCACAAAGATCCAGTTAGGCGCAAAGAAAATCGCATACACCGTAGCGGAAAGGAAAATCGCTGAGGTCACAACACGTTTGCTGAATTTGGGAAGTGTATCCGCAGGTATACTAGCGGGTGCAGTTTTTGACTGGCGTTTGTTTGCGGGTTTCATGACTTAGCAACCGGCGTTGCTCCGAAGCGCCTCTCGCGTTTTGAAAATTCACAAATGGCAAGTTCGAGGTCGCTTCGCCGGAAGTCAGGCCACCATTTGGTTGAAACGTAAAATTCTGCGTATGAGGACTGCCAAAGTAAAAAATTGCTCATCCGATTCTCGCCGCTTGTGCGAATGACAAGGTCAGGATCCGGCAATGCCCTAGTATACAGGAATTGTTTAAAAATTTCCGGGGTTATTTCCTCGACGCGTAACTTGCCGTTCTGGACCGAACGGCAGAGCTCTTGGGCCGCATCGCTGATCTCCTGGCGGGAGCCATAACTTAGAGCGAGTGTGAGCGTTAGCGCAGAATTTTTTTCTGTCAGTTTTTTTGTATTTTCCAGCTGCTTCTGTATATTTTCCGGCAAATCGGTTATCGTGCCAATATAATTGAAACGAACTCCGTTTGCCTGCATTTTATCAAGCCGATCCCGCAGATAAACCGACAACAGATCCATTAGAAAAGAAATCTCTCCCCGCGGCCGCCGCCAGTTTTCCTTGGAGAGACTGTAAAGCGTTAAATACTGAACGCCCAGTTCGCGGCAGGCGGTTACAATCTCATCCACGCTTTCTACCCCTGCTTGATGCCCGCTGACACGCGGAAGTCCACGTTCTTTGGCCCAGCGGCCGTTGCCGTCCATAATGACAGCGATATGTTGAGGAATGGATGTGGTCATAAAACAATGGTCTGCGAGCGGCTGGAGCCTACCGATACGATTTCAATGGGCGTCTCGACCAGCTTTTCCAGCACACGCAGATATTGCTGCGCCAATTTTGGCAAATCTCGAAATTTCGTGATCTGCGAGGTCGATGAGTGCCAACCTTTCACGGTTCTAAAAACCGGACGGCATTGTTTGAGCACTTCGACATGGGAAGGCAGATCGCGCAAAGTGCGTCCGTGGTATTTATACGTTGTGCAGATTTTGATTTCTTTCAAATTGTCGAGCACATCGAGCTTAGTAACTGCAATGGAATCGAGTCCGTTGACTCGCGCGGCTTGCCGCGTCAGGACCGCGTCAAACCATCCGCAGCGACGCGGCCGGCCGGTGGTGGCACCAAATTCTTCACCCCAATCGCGAACTTTGCGCAACATGGCGGGCTCCATTTCGGTAGGAAACGGCCCCTCGCCCACGCGTGTTGTATACGCTTTCACCACGCCTATGACCTTATGCACATCACGCAATCCCATACCGGTGCCCGTGATAGCGCCCCCAACAGACGAATTGGAAGATGTTACGTACGGATACGTGCCATGATCGACGTCAAGAAATGTACCTTGGGCACCCTCGAGGAGTATGCGTTTCCTTTTATGCACCGCGTCGTGCAGCAATTGAGGTGTATTGCGCGTATATCCCAAAAGTCTTTTTCGGTAGGCAAGACAACGTTTTAAAATGTCCGTATAGGAGAGAGTCGGGTGGCGGTAAATAAACTTTAGCACCTTATTTTTTGCATCGAGCACCTGTTTCAGCCGCTGCTTAAAAACCGGAATATCCAAAAAATCACCCACGCGAATACCCAGTCTGGCGGCCTTGTCTGCGTAGCACGGTCCGATGCCGCGCTGGGTGGTGCCGATCTTCCGTTTTTCATTTTCTTGCTCGGCCAGCCGGTCAAACAACTTGTGGTACGGCATAATCACATGCGCTTGATCGCTCACGAAAAGGCGGCCATCGACTCGGATTTTTCGCTTTTTGAGATTGCCGATTTCGTGAATAAGTTCCTCGGGATCAAGGACCACGCCGTTTGCAATCACGCAGATTATATGATTACGAATTATGCCCGAGGGGATCTGATGCAACACAAAACGCTCCGCTCCTACCCGAACCGTATGCCCGGCGTTGCTTCCACCTTGGAATCGAACGACGTAGTCGCTTTTCTCCGTAAGGAAGTCGATTATCTTTCCCTTACCCTCATCGCCCCACTGCGCGCCTACCAGAACAATATTTGCCATTCAACTCTCCCGCATAGCGATACACCAAACACAAAACAGGCGGGGCACCTGAAGCCGCCCCGCCAAGAAACCAGCAAAGTTAAAACCGGACTATCTTTACGGCTTGGACTTTTTTTAGAGTCCGTATTTCTTCAAGCACCTTTGCCGGCACATTCCCATCCACGTTGATCATGGCAAAGGCCGTTTTGCCTTCCTGCCGCCGTCCCAAAGTCATTTCTGCGATGTTGACACCATTTTTCCCCAGGATAGTGCCGATTTCACCGATAAAGCCGGGTTTGTCATCATTGGTTACTGCAAGAACGGTGCCGTGGGGTATGGCATCCATGTCGTAATCGCCTATGCGGACGATACGCGCTTCCTTGTTGCCGAACAAAGTTCCCATGACAAAATAAGTGCCGGACGATGTCGTCACGTGCACGGCCACTGCATTAGCGAAATCTTCGGTGGCCGTGGTGGTGCTTTCATCGATCGTAATGCCGCGCTCGCGAGCCGTAGGTATCGCGTTTATGAAATTCACCGATTCGCCGCACATGGGACTCAGCAGGCCTTTTAGAAATGCAGCCGTAAGCGGTGCCATTTTATATGCGGTCACCTCTCCGCTATATCGAATTTCAACACGCTTGACATCCCCTTCAAAAAGCTGCGCTTGAAGCAATCCGAGTTTTTCCGTCAAAACGGCCCACGGACGGAGCACGCGTGCCGATTCCGCGTCAAGCGACGGGATGTTCACCGAATTGCGGATTTCTTTTCCGAAAAGCGCGTCCACAACCTGTTCCGCAACTTCGAGAGAAACATTTTCCTGGGCCTCGACGGTTGCTGCACCCAGATGCGGCGTACCTATGACCGCCGGATGCTGCAACAGCGGGTTATCTTTCTTAGGCGGCTCTTCGATGAAAACATCGAGCGCCGCACCGGCGACACGTCCCTCGTTTAGTGCGCTGAGCAAGGCTTCTTCGTTAACGATCCCGCCGCGGGCGCAATTGACGATTCGAACGCCTTTTTTCATGAGCGCAAATTGTTCTTTGCCGATCAAGTTTGTGGTTTCAGGCGTCAGCGGTGTGTGTACGGTAACGTAGTCGGCTTGCTTGAGCAGATCATTGAGCGGGGCGAACGTTACGTTTACCTGTTTCACGCTTTCGGCAGAAATGAACGGATCATACACAACAACTTTCATCCCAAAGGCAGCCGCGAATCGCGCTACCTCACGGCCGATACGGCCAAACCCGATAATGCCGATGGCCTTGCGGTAAAGTTCGGCGCCCGTAAACTGGGAGCGTTTCCACTCCCCTTGACGCAGCGAAACAAATGCCTGGGGCACTTTGCGTGAAAGCGCGAGGATCATGGACCACGTCAGTTCTGCGGTCGATTTCGTATTACCTTCTGGCGTATTCATCACAATGATTCCGCGTTTTGTCGCGGCTTCGAGATCGACATTGTCCACGCCCACGCCCGCGCGCCCGATGATCTTTAAGCGGACGGCCGCCTCAATAACTTCCCTTGTTACTTTGGTCTCGCTTCTAATGATTATGGCATCCGCCCCGCGAATCGCGTCTTTAAGCTCCTGTCCTTTTAAACCGGGCTTATTGCTAACGCGTATGCCATTTGTCTGCTCGAGGAAACGAAGCCCGGAAGCATCGAGTTTATCGCTTACGAAAACATTGAACGTCTCTTGCGTCACTCTGGATTTCTCCCCTTGCTCTGCAAGTGTCGGCATAAAAGGTTTATTTCTTCTTCATCATTTTGCTTTTTTCGATGATTTCATCCACGACTCCATATGCTTTAGCTTCTTCCGCGCTCATGAAATAATCCCGATCGGAGTCTCTTTCGATCTGTTCCACCTGTTTGTTGCAATGTTTGGCAAGAATGCGATTCAGCTGGTCGCGAATTTTTAGAATTTCTTTCGCCTGTATGCTGATGTCGCTAGCGGTTCCCTGCGTACCGCCCCAGGGTTGGTGAATCATTACACGAGCATAGGGCAGTGCAAATCGCTTCCCCGCGGTTCCGCCGGCCAAAAGCACCGCGCCCATGCTGGCGGCTTGACCGAGGCAGAAGGTGTTAATATCACAGCTTACAAACTGCATCGTGTCGTATATCGCAAGACCGGCGGTAACCGATCCGCCGGGGCAATTGATATAGATATTTATATCTTTATCCGGATCTTCCATTTGCAAAAACAGGATTTGCGCAACGATTACGTTGGCGACAACGTCATCGATGGGTGTACCAATAAACACAATCCGGTCCTTAAGCAGCCGTGAGTAAATATCGTAAGCTCTCTCGCCTCGCCCACTTTGTTCTACCACCATCGGTACCAGGTAATTCCCTTTTATCTCGTTCATGGGTTCTCCTTTTGGTTTTCTCATTGCCGCAAAAATGTTTAATCTTTAGCTACGATTGCCTTCAAGAAATCGATAACTCTTTCATATCGCATTTGATCGCACAAAGCTTCGCGGCGCTCTTCATTTGCGTATGCACTGCGCCATTCGTCCGGATTGCGGTCTGCGGCCGCCGATTCTTCTATCCGCGCATCGACCTCTGCGTCACTTACTTCAATTTTTTGTTCTTTGGCGATTTCTTCCAAAATCAACGTTACGCGCACCTGACGTTCTGCCGTCTTACGAACCTCGTCCGTTCTTTCTTCCGTCATCAATTCTGCTTTATCCGGTGCATACCCGTGCTCAATGAAGTGTTTCTTACTCTGCTCGTTCAGATAATGCGCACGCCGTGCAATACTACCCTCTGCAATATCAAACTTCGTTTGCGCGACAAGCTCATCGAGCAAGGCGCGTTCAAGCGCGGCTTCCGCTTCACGTTCTTTCATGCGGAGCAAATCGGTTCTAATCTGATCGCGGACTTCATTGACCGACTTGAAGTTGCTGATACTGACGGCCCAGTTATCATCGGCTTCGGGAAGTTGCTTGATCTTGATGTCTTTCAGGGTAAGCGTAAACGTTGCGCTCTTATTTGCCCAATCCTTGCGCGGAAAAGACTCCGGGAGATTAACGGTAATGGTACGCGTTTCGCCTACCGACATTCCACAGATTTGATTTGCGAAACCCGGCAGGAGCGGTTCATCCTTTAATTCAAACAACTCATCGCTTTTCTTTTCGCGCTCTTTGCCCTCCACCGCCAGGGAATAATCAGCTATCACAAAATCACCCATTTTTGCCGGCCGGCCGCTGACAACTCCAAAAGTTGCGCTGCGCTCGCGCATGCGCTCAACAACCTTTGAGATGTCTTCATCAGAAACATTAACGGGTGGCCGTTTAGCTTTAATACGCTGATAACGTGGGAGTTTTATTTTTGGCCTTAGCTCGATATAAATTTTAAACGAAAGCCGATCACCGTTGAACTGAATATCGCGAACGGCCGGATAATGAATGATATCTTCCTTTTCACGCAGAATTGCTTCTCGCACAGACCGGCTAAGCAGCCGCTCCACAATTTCGCTTTGCGCTTTATCTTTAAAATGTTGTTCGAGAACGGAAAACGGAGCCTTACCTTTGCGGAATCCAGGTACTTGCGCGTCGGGTGCTATTTGCTGAAAGAAGCGTGCGCGTTCTGCCGCAATGGCGCTGGATCGAATCGCGATTTCCCATTCCTTCTCGCATTTGGAAATCGGCTTTGAGTTCAGTTTTTCGATAATAAAGATTTCTTCCATCGTAGTTTCTGTAAGCATAAACCTCCGCTAAAAATTAGGCCGGAGCGAGCGAAGGGATTTGAACCCTCGACATCAACCTTGGCAAGGTTGCGCTCTACCCCTGAGCTACGCCCGCATCCGCCCCCGTTTGGG
>JACQQS010000041.1 GCA_016206925.1 Candidatus Omnitrophota bacterium | reverse complement strand
GCAGCCTGGTGATCAGGTGTTAGTTCTGCCCGATAGCGCCCCCACCTCTGCCCAAATTGGTTCCATTCTGATCGCTCCCTACAGAGCATCGTCTATTTCACGGGCAAGTTTGAATGCTGATTCTATTTCGAGATGGGTCTCGCTATCAGGCACACTCTACAGCGTAAGGGCTTCTTGGACAGCTTTGGAGACATTGCCAAGGCAGCAGGAGCCTTGTGGATTGGTGATTTCGCAGTAGCAATTTCCCGCCTGAACCTGGGTTTTGATCTGATTGATCGCGGTGCTTTTGCCTGTATTTCTGATTTCAGTTTGGATCTTCTCGAGGGTCCAGCCGAAGCAATAGCAGACGGGAGCATTCGGGTTATTTGGTTCTTTAAGACCTATTGGGACTGAAAGATCGTCTTTGTGAAAGAGAATCTTTCCCGGGAGAAAATACACGACCTCACATCCTCTCGTACGGCAGAAGCAGAATTCCTCTTGCTTTGGAATTTCAGGGCGTTTCTCAGGCCTCAAAAGCGAGCTGAGCGTAGTATGCCGGACAGTCTTTCCCAATTCTCCGCATGCTGGACACTTTGCTGGCCCGCAGCGCTGGGGCGGATGGATCTCGCAACAAGATTCCGTCACGGTTTCTTTTTCCTCGTGTAGTGGGCCTTTGGATGAGGCACAGCAATCTTTACTCATTGGGATACCTTCCCTTCGTTTAGATTTGTGGCTTCTTTGCCTTGTATCCCGTCTCGTTAATTGCAGCTACAATCCAGTCCAGGTTTGTCCTCTGAGGATTGTAGGAGACAATGGCTATTTTATCCTTGGCGCTCGCTTTGACTCGATAAACACCGGACAGTTTCTTCACGGCCGATTGAACCGCAATCTCACAGGTGAAGCAGCTCATCCCCTCGACAGGAATGGAAACTTGCGTGCCTTGTTTGGAAACTTCACCCGCTACGCTTCCCTTGACGTAGGTGTAAAGATTGAGCCCTGTGAAGAGTAAAACAACCGCGGATGCCGAAACGAGGACATCTCTTGTCAGTTTCTTTCCCTCCATTTCACAACGCGCTGATTCACACGAGTTCTTTTCCTTGAAGTAGCGTCGCCAGGCAAAGGCAAGAAGAAGGGCGGCTCCGAGGATGAAATACCCGTGGTACCTTCCAAGAACCGCCCCCAATCCCAGGCTTCCTAAGCCCAGTACGATTAAAAGCAAAGGCCCCAGGCAGCAGATTGACGCTGTAAGAGCTGAGAGAATCCCGAGACCTTTGGCTTTCATCCCATCACCTCCATTGCAAAAGTATGCCAACAAAGAACTGAGGCATACTTTTGAAACTCTGCGAGTTCTCGACACAAAGTGTCGAGGAATGGAGGTGATGGGATCATGGTTCAGACCTCCTTCAATTCTCCGTTACGGATCTTACGAACCAAGTCATTCCATTCCTGCTTCTTGAGTCGGACGAGATTGTCTTTCTCTCCGATATGGACTTCCTCGTCATAGATCGCAATCTCAGGACACGCTCCACAAGCAGGACAAAGCATTACTTTTTTAATCGGTTCCATTGGATTTATCTCCTCCTTCTTTTCTTGGGTTATCTTTCAATTTGTGGACAAACGGTGTAAGGACGTTTCTTCGCTTCTTTTGGACCAATCCATTCCGAAAGAAGCGCTTCGAGGTCCTTTTTCATTCTCTGAAGCTCCTTGATCTTGGATCCAAATTCATCGATCTTCTTTGTAAAAAGTTTTCTTACAAGATCACAGCATGGCTTCAGGCCTTCTTGGCTGCATCGCATAATCCCATTAATCTCCTTTAATGTTAGGCCTAAGGCTTGTGCTTTTTTGATGAAGCGGAGCTTCTCGATCGCTTCTTTTGGATAGAGCCTGAAACCTCCCATGCTTCTTGCTGGCTTTTCCAAAAGGCCGAGTTTCTCGTAGTAGCGTATCGTATCAATGGAAGTGTCTGTAGCTTTTGCCGCTTCCCCGATCTGAAATGGACTGTTTCCGCTTTTCATCCTTGCACCTGTTTGAAGTTTACATTCTGGAGTATACTCCAGAGTCAAAAGAAAATTTTTCCTCTCTTTGTTTTACTTTGTCAATGAGGCTGAACTAGCTTGCCGGCAGATGGCAACACATGTTGGAACCTGTCAAAACGGCCTACCTGATAATGGCCAAGAAGCCGATAAGGATGAAAATTGCTCCTGCGACACACTGAATCAGTTTGACGGGCAATCGTTGCCCCAGATAACTGCCGAACCCTACATAAATGATATTAAGCAATGCCTGCGCCGAAATGGAACCGAGAAAAACAGGCCAGCCTGTTCTGTATTTTAAGGTTAACCCGGCCGTTGCCAGTTGAGATTTATCCATGAACTCAGTTAAGGCGACCAGGATCAGGCCCATCCAGAAGGGCCCTAGATGCTCAAATCTGGCGAGGTGTTTATTTTCCCCTTCCTTATCTTCATACGCCCGGGATAAAAGCAAATAAATGCCGAATTCAAAAAATGAAAGCGCAATGATCCATCGCAAATACAAAGGCGAAATAAGCCCGGACAAAAAATCGGACGCCAAAACGGCCAGGGCAATGGCCGGGATATAGCCAAGGGTCATCCCTATGACCAGCTGAAAGGGCGCTTGATAACGGACGCTTAAAACGAGGGCGATGATACGGGTCTTATCCGTTAGTTCAACGGCGGCGATTGATAAAAGAGTAATGAAATATACTCGCATAAAGATTTTTTAAGACCTATCTTGCCGCAAGCAATTCTTCCGCCGGCGTTGCCGGTGGGCTGGCCGAAATCATCCTCCTTTTCATGGAGAATCACCGCGCGGCGCCTATTTAACCGCTTCTGCAATCATCATTCCCCAAATGAAACTCAATCTAAATTTGTGTTCGGTTAAGACCCGTAACTTGGCGTCTCGGAGAAAACGACTCAACTCGCGTTGGCGATAGCAGCGTTTGTGGGCAGAATCAAAAAATTTCAGAAATAAATCGCACCATTGACAAACCAGATAATCCCGGCACCAATCCAAAATGATAAGCCGTCCTCCCGTTTTTAAAACGCGTTTCATCTGGAGAACACAGGAGAGAGGATCGTCAAAATAATGGAAGGCGTTCGCACAAACGACGACATCAAACATGCCGTCAGAAAAAGGAAGCTCGGAAGCCTTCGCTTCAAAAAGGGCGACGTTAGGATACCTGTTGAGCTTTCCTTTCGCCATGTTCAACATGTTCCCTGAAACATCAATACCCGTCATCTTTTGAGAAGGGTTCTGCCTTGCAATCAATTCCTCTAAAGCGCCGGTGCCGCAGGCAACATCCAAAATCTTTTCATCCCCTGTGATATGCATCCGACTTTTAAGAAAAAGGAGCGAGGAACCAACGTAACTTTCCCAGCGCTTGTCGTAGACAGGCGCTGCACGATCATACTGCTCTTTAACTTTATCCTCAGAGAAAGTCGCCAATCTGTCACAGAGACTATGTCAGTATTTTCGTTTACGCTTCTTTTTTCAAGCTTTCTCTGGAATCACCCCGCAAGCGATTCTTCCGCCCGCATTACCGGTCGGCTGGCCGAAATCATCCTCCTTTTCATGGAGGATGACAGAGCGGCCGGCTACGCCATATTTACCTTCATTTAGGGTGAGGCCGGTGATAAGTTTTCCAAGCTTGCCGTTCCCACTCGCATCGATTTCGATATTTCCTAAATCTCCCGCGTGAGCGTGGACGAATCCATCTTGAACCAGATCTCCATGAGGTACACTGTCGGGATTAAAATGGCCCCCAGCGGCATTGCCCGCATCCGAGCAATCTCCCTTTTCATGAATGTGAAAACCATGCCTGCCGGGAGATACTCCTGAAACCTCGGCATCGATTTTAAGCCCTTCCGCCATTTCGGTAAAAGTTACCTTACCTGAAATGGACGAACCTTCCTGCGTGGGTTTCAAATGGGATACGACAACCGGAACTCGGTTGTCCCTATCATCGTAGGTGTATCGAGGATCACCGTTGTCCTTGTGGATACGAACATCGGCGACTTTAAGATTGCCCGCCTCGTCTTGAATGTCGAAATCAAGATCAAGTAAATCCCCCGTCTTGACATCCTTCATGTCCGTGCATGAATAATAATAATTTCCTGTCTTTCCAACCCGCTCATGGACACGGACAAGTTCAAGGCGTCTCAAATCGCCTGTTCGCTCATCCATAATTTCAAAAGCGCCTTTCGACTTTTCTTCGCTGGCAATGTAATCACGTATGGTCTGCCGCAAAGCTTCCGGAGCCGGTTCTGCACAAACCATGGCCGCTTCCAGCATCGTAACAAAAATAAAGATAACGATTATGTTTCTCCTCATGACTCACTCCTTGTCGCAATTTGCCCCGACCCATGCCTTTGGCCTTGCCGGTTACAGGCATGGGTCGAAGTTAAGATCCTTATTCTTTTGCTTCTGCCGCTGCAATTTTTTCAAGTTTAGCGGCAAGGTCGGGATGGGTTGCTTTGAGGATCGAAGCGGCCTCCATAATGGTCGCTGCGGTATCTCCTCCGTGAGCGTGGCTGCCCTCCATCATGGCAGTACCCATGGCAGTGCCGCCGTGTTCCTGCGCCGTTGTTCCACCTTGTGCTTGCACGGTGGATCCCCCGTGTTCTGCTGCCAAAAGAGCTAGAGGACTCCACAGTGAAACGCTGAGTGTGAGCACAAAAATAAACGTTGCGAGAATCTTTTTCATTTCCTTTTCCTTATGTTTTAAGGTTTCTAAATTGAAACAAGGTTTTCGCGCCGTTCCATTCTTTCCCATCCACTTCGACATACGGATAGAAAAAAATATTCACGGGCGGTCCCGCTTGCTTGGGAACAAGATCGATATCTCGTCCCACACTGATTAAAAACTTATTCGTATCAAATTTTCCGAAATAGGCCTCCTTTCTTTCCGGATGTTTCCAGGCCTCCGAGGCATCGACCGGCCGCCAGCCCTTTCCTTCTTCATAAAACTCCGCCCAACAGTGATAGCCCGGAATTTCTCCCTCGGACTCATCCGGAATGGTGAGTCCGATTTTAAACCTTGCTGGGATTTCTGCAGCATGGGCCATAGAAATAAATAGGGAGTGAAAATCAGTGCAGTTGCCTTTCCCAAGGAGGCAAGCCCGAACCGTATCACCGCGCCCCCAACCCGGAACAGTTTTATCGTAAGACATGCGGCGGATTACATCCTCGTAAATCGCTCTCGCTTTTTCCTGCCAGCTCTTTTTCGCCCCAACGGCATTCTGAGTTCTCTTTTTCACCTCATCATCCACCACCATGAACTGCGAGGGTTTGAGGTATTTTCCAAGATTCTTCTCTCCACTACTTGCACTTGCAAAATTCTGCCGCGATATTTTCGCCGCGTAATTTACCTCAAACGTGAGCGATTCGGGCGCGGGTTTCCTAATTTCAAAGTAGACCATTTCGTTACCGTAAGCCGGATCTGCGGTGATTTGATAGGCCAAAGGCGCTTTGATTTCCCGTTTAAGAATGGTCTGGCCCTCACGGCTTGAAGCCAAAGGAATCCAGATGCGGATAGGGCCGGACTTTTCCGGCAATCCTTCTAGGATCGCTGCGTAAGTCACTTCCACCAGCCTTTCGGAAGGAAAAGGTTCCTGAAGCATGGGAATTACCCAGAGCACCGTAACGATGGCTAGGAAAGCAATGCTGAAGAACATCAGGAATCTTTTCATCCCATCACCTGCTTGCTCGCCGCCAAGAAGCGGCGAGGCCCTGGAGAGAAGAAAGAGCGCGCTTCTTAAAATAAAAAAGCATTCGTGGATTCCGCTTGAAGGTACGCTCCCGTTTCTTTGCTGCTTCAGCATTAGGATATGTTTCGCAGCCAATCAATTCCCAGGGACCTCTTGCCTTTGTATATTGGCTCTTTCCCGAATTGTGCTCTTGAATGCGTCGTTTTATATCCGTCGTCCATCCGACATAAAACTTCCCTGTCGTCTTGCTCCGGAGAAGATAGACATAGGCTTCTGAAGCTGATGAAGCGCGCTCTTTACAAGCAGGTGATGGGATCATAACAGTTTTCGATTTGCTGCGCTGACAAATGGCGCTTTGATAAAATCCAACGGTGACAGATGAGTCTTGCGTCCTTCAAGAAGTCCCAGCTCTTTCATTTCCACTGAATCCGGTTCTCTCAGTGTTCCAAAGATCCGGTCCCAAGCAAGAAAAACTGTGGAGTAATTGGCGCTCCGGGTCCGTAACGAAACCGTGTGATGGCTCGCATGGAGCCGTGGAGTCATGTGAAGCCAACGAAGTCTCTTCTCCCAAACATCCGAGAAATCGATATTGGAATGATGAAATTGAGAATACGCAGTGATAGCGGCTTCAAAAACCATGAACCCTAAAAGCGAAGGCCCCCAAAGCAAAATCCAAATGGCTTTCATTCCATAAGAAAGGAAAAGCTCTCCCGGGTGGAAGCGCAAAGACGTGGTAACGTCCACATGAGTATCCATGTGATGCGGTTTGTGGAACCGCCAGAGAAATGGAACCGTATGATTCCACCGGTGCCACCAATAATCAAAAAGATCGAAGAGAATAAAAGTGCTAACGACTTCAGCAATTCCCGTGATCCCAAACTTATGGGAAAGTCCCCATCCCTGGTTCCGTACATATTCCGACCAAATAAGAAGCGGGCCCAGCGCCGCGAGCCGTGTGAGAACGGTATTAAATATCGTCAGAGCTCCATGGAACACCCAGCGCTTCCAGCGAGCAGTCTTCCATTCTCTCACCGCCCAGACAGTCTCAAAAATTCCCGTAAGGGTGAGAGCCAGAGCAAATAAAATCAGCCGAAAAGTGTTCAGCTCGCTTAGATTCATATCATCCGAAAAAATCCTTAAAGAATCGATCAACCCTCATACAATTGCGTGCCCGGATAAAAAGCGGACCACGCAAACCAATAAGCTTGAATGGAAGCAAGCATACGGCCTTCCACATCTTGAACGACAGCGCTTTGAGCCTTTCGGTCATAGGAAATTAAAATCGTTTCGCCTCCAACTTGGTCTTTAAGCGGATTTCGAGAAATTTTCTTCAGTTGATCAAAAGGATAAGCTTTGGCCTCGCCATTTAAAATGATACCCAACACCCACGCCTTTGGATGAAGCCGTGAATCCATATGGGCAACAGGAAAATAAATCCGAGCATTGGATTCATAACCTGCGTAAGGGTTACGAAAATAATCCCTGGCGTAACCCGTATCCGTTGAAAGCACCTTGCCTTCGGGATACTTGCTCCTCCAGGCTTCCCAGGTTGTGCGCTCGCTGGCGAGCAGCTTTATTTTTCTTCCGGTTAACGGACCCGTCACCGCTTCCATGAGAATTTGAGACCAGAGGCTTTCTGTTCCTTTATCATAAAAAAGAACGTCGCTATTGTAAAGCTTTCCTGAAACTCCGAAAAGACCCCTTCCGCCATCCATCTCCGCATCAAAAACCATCCCCGTTCCGCACAGTGGGCAAAAACTAACGAGGATCGGCTTTCCCCCGACACGGTCATTCACCAGCTCGTGCCAATTCAAAATCGAGATGGGATAGGCTTTGGCCTCGCCGCTTATATGAATTCCTAAAACCTGATCTTCCGAGTTTAAAAATACTGCTTCCTTAGCGCTGACGAATTTCGGATCGGTCAGTGCGGGAATTCCATCTTTGGGCGGACCCCCATCGTGAATTTCAGATAAGGAAATGCTGTGCCGTGAAAAATCAAACCCTACCGCGATCCACGCGACGATCCCCATAACGATGAGCCCTAAAAACTGCCGATTCATCGGATTTCCTGATAAAGTTTTTCTTTCAGAGAAAAGACGTTAATACCGGCATAATAAAGGCTAACCAAAACAATATTAATGATTTTTTGCTTTAAACAGCCCACTCCGCAGAACCTGCGGGCCGAAGTAATAACCGAATCTCTCAGAATTACGGGGTTCGTAATTTGCTGGAGTCTCTTGTAAAAGTCAATATCCTCAAAAGGCGCGCTTTCATCAAAACCTGCGAGCGTCTCAAAAACATTCCTCTTAACGAAGAATCCCTGGTCACCGTAGGAGAAGAAATGAAAACGTGTGTACGATTCATACATTTTCAAAAGCCAGCTCCTGTCATCAAAACACATTCTGAATCGTCCCGCTTCTGAACCGTTGTTAATTTCTCGCATGATTTTTTCTAATCCATGCTCAGGAAGACGGGTATCTGCGTGAAGAAAAAGGAAAATATCTCCCGTGGCATGACGCGCCCCAACATTCATTTGGAGCGCTCGGCCTTTCCGCGATTCTAAAACGGTCGTCCACTTTCGAGCAATTGCTGCTGTTTGATCGATGGATCCGCCGTCCACCACGATTACTTCTTCTGGAGCCTGCTTGGTAAAGAGATCCTCCAAGGTCGAGTGTATGGTTTTTTCTTCATTGTAGGCTGG
>JACQQS010000039.1 GCA_016206925.1 Candidatus Omnitrophota bacterium | reverse complement strand
GCTTGGTCCGACGGCACCGCGCGGTCGGCGCGGCGGGAATGACAAAGATACTTATGAAACCACCACTAAATGCTTATTGTATAATAATCCCATGATTCCATTTCGCGATGCTAATCCATCCAAGCGGATTCCAAAGGTGACCATTATTCTCATCATTATGAACGTAATCGCTTTTTTCCAGGAAGTTACACTGGGGCGATACCTGGATGCCTTTCTGTTTCAATACGGCGTGGTGCCCAAAAAGTGGTTTCTCTTCGGGTATGATCCGTCTACAACGCTCGACTCCCTGATTTACCCGTACTTCACTTCCATTTTTCTTCACGGCGGGTGGATCCATCTGATCAGCAACATGTGGTATCTCTGGATTTTCGGAGATAACGTGGAAGACTATCTTGGGCACGCGCGGTTTCTCATATTTTACGTGCTTTGCGGAATTACGGCAGGAATGGTTCACACTTTGTTTAACGTGCAGTCAGCTCTGCCGGCGATTGGAGCCAGTGGCGCGATTGCCGGAGTGCTAGGCGCCTATTTTATTCTTTACCCGAACGCGCGAATCTCTACGTTAATTCCCTACTTCTGCTATTATGGGGTTGTTGAACTGCCGGCCACCATGGTCCTGGGATTTTGGTTCATTATCCAGTTTTTCAGCGGCGCGGCTTCACTCGGAGCCCGAACGATCTACAATACCAGCGGTGTGGCTTGGTGGGCACATGTGGGCGGGTTTTTGGCGGGTATATTCCTTCTCTTCGTTCTTCGCCCCTTCAAGCAAAAATTTTAGATACTCCCTGCCTTCACAGGCGGGGAACTCCCGCCGGATTAGATGCCATTTGACTCACTGCGGGTCGACCGCTTTGAGAAACTTGTCAATTTTAAATGATCCACGATGCTTTGCCATAGCAGATTCTTTGCCGTCTTACTTCTGTCCTCCAAGTAATTTTTTGTCTTGCGGCATCTCGAGATAATTCTGCTTGCTGGTTACTTTTCTTCCGCTCTTTTGCTCCAGATCTTTCCGGGCTTTCCCAGCAACGGAACCGCCTTGCCGGGCAACTTCTTTATTCCGAGCGAATCCTTGAGCGTTTTTATTGCGGGCGATCTCTGTTGTAGAAGCCTCGCCCAGCATCGAAAAAATAAGTTCCAAGTCCGTCATGTGATCCCGGAGATTTTCCCGCTTTAGTCCTTTGTATCTTTTATACTCTGAAGGGCCATGCCGAAAGCAGCTTTTGAAATCTCTGCGGTCAGAATCGCATAATCCTTCTGCTCCTGAATGCCGCGCTTCTGCCACTCATCCGTTAGTTCTTCCCGAATGGCAATCCCGCGCATCCGCTTCTCGATCCAGTCGTCAGAATACCCTTTGGCTTTATAGAGCGCTCTTGTCCGCTTGGTAGCAAGCTCAGGGTCTTCTATTTCCTGTATACGCTCATAACCCACACGTGCCAACCAGCGCTTAAAAGGTTCGGCTTTGGGAGACGGAATGGCTTGGATGATCCTGAACATCCCTTCGGTATTGGCGCAGTCGGTTTCACGCAATTTTCCGTCAGGCGCCGTCAATTTCAACCCGTGACAAAACGTCACGACTTCACTGCCTTCTTCTACCAGTCTCTGCTTAAGTTTTCTCCAATAAGCGCCCGGATCGGGACTGCCCGTAAGAACGCCCGAGACATCCACTACGGAAAACCACCATTCTTTGTTATGAATAGCCCGTCGTATCTTCTGCCCCTTAAAGACGGCGAGCTTGGTCATTTTTTCGATATCTTCGCTCATAGGTATCCCCTTTCGTATCGAACCTCCGGCGCACTACCCAAAAACACGAAACCTTCGCCCGGCATAATAAGCCAAGCGAAGGTTTTACTTTTTTAAAGTCCGGGATTTATTCCTTCGAACTCGGGACTTTTTCCAAATGGTGGAAATCATAATAGCACGAGATGAAGAAAAAACAAACCATTTAGATGATCTGCGTAGAATTAGGCCGCTTGCCCGATGAGCGTTTGGGCGGTCATACTGTGGAAGAGACGATC
>JACQQS010000038.1 GCA_016206925.1 Candidatus Omnitrophota bacterium | reverse complement strand
TGCATTTTTAATTTTTAATTAAAGCTTAACCCAACGAGGTGAACCATGGACATTATCGCGATTGCCAATCAGAAAGGCGGCTGCGGAAAGACAACCACATCCATTAATTTAAGCGCTTGCCTTGCCCAACGAAGCTACAAGGTGCTTCTAATCGACCTCGATCCTCAGGCACATGCAACGCTGGGGCTCGGCATCGATCCGTATCAGCTGAGAGAATCGATTTACGATGTGCTGGTCAACGCAAACCGCTCCATCGGAGAAATTGTCCGGACAACATCCGTTCCCAACCTTTATATTGCGCCGTCACACATTCTCCTGTCCGGCGCCGATCTGGACTTGAATAATGTGGTGGGCCGAGAGGGCGTATTAAAAGACCTCCTCAAGAAACTCGATCAAACGTTTGAATACGTTTTGATCGATTGCTCTCCCTCGCTAAACATCGTTACCGTGAACGCATTGACCGCCGCAACGCATCTTCTTGTGCCCATTCAAGCGCAATATTACGCCATGGAAGGCATGAAGCAGCTTTTCAATACCGTGGACATTGTCCGCCGCCATCTGAACTCCGAGCTGAAAATTCTCGGCATCCTGATCACGATGTACGACAACCGCACCAAACTTTGCCGGGATGTCGCGAGCGGTATTCGGGAATACTTTAAGAATAAAGTCTTTCAGACCATGATTAACGCCAATGTCAAACTGGGCGAAGCGCCCAGCGCCGGCCAGCCGATTACGGTATACGATCCGCTTTGTGCCGGTGCCCGTGATTATCAACAGCTGGCTAATGAGATGCTGGCGCTTTCAAGCGGGCGAATCTACGTTAAGCCCGAAGCCCAACCAGCACAAGCCGCCGTGCCCGTTCCGGTTCCCATTGAATCAACCGTTGCGGTTCCGACAGCAACGGCAGAAGTACCGGTCGAAAACAGCACACAACAAGCAATCGTTTAAAAGCCAAACCGGTCAACTGAACATGGCCAAAAAGCAAGCAGGTCTAAATAAAAAGGTTTCATCCATTTTTTCCGGGATTCCCAATCTAGACGAGCAGACCCCGCAGTCTGCCCAGCGCGCTCAAACTCCACCGGATTTTTTCAAACAGACTCGAACGGCCGGAATGTCCCAAGTTGAAAACCTGATCAGCGGATTCGGTGCATTTCAAAAAAGGCCCAAGCTGATGTTCGAAATTGGCGCAAGTAAAATGAAGGCCCTCTTTTTAACGTTCGAAGCGGGCGATTGGCAAGTGGATGGCGCATCCGAATATGAATTTCCGGCCAACGAACGCGGCGAGCGGATACGCGAAGAAAACGGGATGATTGAATGCATCCGCTCGCTTGCTGAACAGCTTGACCCCTCGCACAAAGCTCAGGTTGGTTTGGTTATTTCGGGATCCAACACGTTCTCCTCCACGATACCCCCGCCAGCCAATCCGAAAAAGGAATGGCGGGACGCCATCATCTGGCAGCTTGCCGAAACATCCCTTTTTCCTCTTGAAGAAGCGGAAATTTTATGGACGCCTATGACGCAAGCCGAGCCGGAAACGTTGGGGGAGAAACGATTATGCGTGAGCGCTGTCTCCATTGAAGAACTCGACAAAATCCAGAAACTTTTTGAGCAGGCCGGTCTCAACCTGGAAGTGGTTACTCCTTCTCCGCCGGCGGTTGAGTGGTTGATGCATATGTACCGGAGACCCCTGCCCGAGACTACGCTGATTATGGATATCGGGGCTGAAAACACTCGATTTTACTGGCTCCATCACGGCCGTTTTGTTTACATGCGCCAGACCGGCATGGGCTGCGATCATGTAAACCGCGGATTGATGGGGACCATTCAAGTTGATCAGGAGCGTTTTCAAATCGGTTTTGATGAAGCTTTAAAACTCATCAAGGAGTACCGGCTCCTCTCCACAGCGCAAAGCATGGATCCAGCTCACCCAAGGCGTTCGCAGCTGGCCGCGCGGCTTCGCCCCGTCATGGATAAATTAGTAGGCGAAATCCGCCGTTCGCTTTCCTATTTCGACTCGGAGTTTCAAACCGGAGGCGTAAAGGAGATTTTTCTTCTCGGAAGCGGATCTAACTTGGAAGGACTCGCCGGTTTTCTTTCAGCCGAACTCGGCCTTCCCGTTCATAAACTTGATTTGACAACGGATTTCAACTTTCGAATCAGCGCGAACACCTTGGAAAATGCTCCGTCGTTCAAACAGGCATTCGGTCCGGTTGCGGGACTCGGACTTGCCAAACGCCATCCAATCAATTTTTCGGATTGGCGAGCGCGATGTAAACCGCTTGCTATTCAGGCCAAGCAGATCACAAAATTGGCTTCCGTTGCCGTGTTGGCATTAAGTCTTTTAAACGTAACGTGGCTATCTTTCAAACAATTCGGGCTGGAACGGCAACTAGATGCTGTGAAAAAACAATTGGAAATGGCGGGACCGCAAACCATGCAGCTTGAGGAACTCGGGATTCTTACCAATGCCATTCAGGAAATGAAAGCCAAACTTGACCGCGCCATTCAGACACAGCCGCCCTGGACTGGAGTTTTGCAGGAACTCAGTCAACTTGTCCCGCGCGATATGCTGCTTGAACGCCTGGACGTTGCGGATGAGAAAAACATAAAGTACATTACCCTTTACGGTTTTATACGTAATGCTTCGGCTGTCGGCGATCTCATCGTTTCGGATTTGCTAAAATCGCTTAATGAGTCACCGTTTTTCACGTCTGCTTCGCTGCTTTCCCGTTCACAACAGGAATTGGAAGAGAACACACGATCCATCTTCAGCGTGAAAGCGCAATTACTCTAGGAAACCCAATGTCCGTCCGCCCGCAAACGACTCTGGAAATTTTCCGATGGATGAATCGAGAACAGCTTACTGTCTTTATTTCGGTCTTCCTCGTTTTATCGCTCGGACTATGGGGGCTTATCGTTCGGCCAAAACAAAAAACGGTTCACAAGCTCGAGAAAGAAGTTTCGGACAAGAAGCTTCAACACATCGGGACCGAAGAAGCCATGAAACATATTAAAAATATGGATGCGCTTCTAGATGAACGCCGTCAGGAGCTCCTAGAAATCAGCGTGCGCACGCTTAAGCCCGGCCAGGAAGCCTCCGTTATCGAGATCTTTACGGAAGCTTCCCGCTCGCTCCCCATTTCGATTTTGGAGGTCCAGCCTAAATCCGAATCTCCAATCAGCGAACGCGAACCCGAAGAAAAAAAACCTTGGCGAAAAGAAGGCTATTACAAGTCCAACCTCGACGTTCATCTTCAATGCCGGTACCAGACGCTCGGATTGCTGTTCGACCGCCTGGCCGAGTCAAACCTTTCTTTTTCGGTAGAGCAATTGAGTTTGGCGACCGGAGAGGGTCTCGCGCCCAATCTCGATATTCACCTGGTTTTGTCAACATATGTTGAAGGAAGTGCCGTTAATGCCGCTTAGCAGGAAAGATAAGATTCAGATAGGAATTATTGCCGTCTTTCTCATTCTGGGAATTTTGCGTGTAATCCAGGTGGCGACACGGACAAGCAATGCGCCGGATGATTTGCCGGCCGTACCGCAGGCCGGAATCAAGACGCCCGGTCAACCGTCTCCGGCGCCAGCAGCTACAGAAAATAGAGAAGCGCCCGATTACGTTCCGGCCGTACTGAACAGAAACAGCCAGCTGGAACGTTCCAAACAACGCTGGGGCCGGGATCCCTTTTTCGGTCTTCCGATCGAAGATGCGGCATTTGAACAGCAGGCGTCGGACACCCGCGCAGGCGAACTTGTTCTGACCGGGATTTCTTTAAAAGGCAAACGGGCCATGGCCATTGTAAATCGGACCATCGTGAGAGAGGGAGATGAGGTTTTTGGCATGAAGGTTTTGGCAATCGAACGCGACCGTGTTGTTTTTGCACAGAACAGCCATGAAGTTATCCTGCGATTCGGAGGCGCACGGTGAAAACTAGAAGCGGGGTTCATGTACTTTTTTTTCTAACACTCTGCTTATTTTCCCGGCCTTCCTTTGCTCAATTGGATCAATCGACAGAAGTCAACGCTCAAATGGTCACGCTGGATGTTCGTGAAGCGGACATAGGTGACGTATTGAATATGCTTGCCGAGCAATACAATTTAAATATTGTCGTAGGCGAAGATGTCTCCGGTGTTCTATCGTTGAGGCTGGATGAAGTAACCTTGCACGGTGCGCTCCAAGCCATGCTCCTCTCCCGGGGCTATGACTATGAAGCCTCGAATAATATTATACGTGTAGCGCCGGCTGAAGTTCTTGCAAGCGAACGCCAAATCCGGCAGGAGCGCGAAGGAATCGAACCCCTCGTTACGGAGGTCGTCACGCTCCGGTATCTGGATGCCAACGATGTCAGGCGGGCGGTGGATGGACTTGCTTCCTCGCGCGGAACCATCAGTGTTTTGGAGCGGCATCAATTCGGCGGATTTCAATTTGGCAGCCAGGCGGTAAGCGTCGGCGAGGCGGGATCGGCTTCAAGCAGCGATGGCCTTGTACGGGCACGCCGCGGCTCACAAGAAAGTACTTCGCCGAGGTCGCGCACACTTCTCATTACGGATACGCGGTCAGCCATAGAACGTATCAAAACGGTTATACGCTCCATCGATATTCAGCCGAAGCAAATTTTAATTGATGCCAAAATCCTCGAGGTTGAAACGGACACTTTGGAAGACATCGGTATCGAATACGATGCCGGCTTTACACCTGACCGGGAACTGAATTTGTTCGACAACATCATATCGGCTGTAAACCAGGGAACATCCGCAACGGCATTTCCCTCCGCTTCCGCGCAAGGCGTTCACCTGCAGTTTAGAAAGGTCAAAGACGAAAATTACGAAGTGCTTTTGCATGCCCTTCTTGAAGACGACCGCACACGCACGCTTTCTTCTCCTCAAATTCTGGTGTTGGATGGACAGGAAGCGGCTATTTTGGTCGGCGAGCAATTCCCCATTTTCTCAACCACCGTTTCCGACCAGGGCACCGCGACCGAAGCGCTCGCATTTTTCCAACCCGTAGGCATCAGCCTGCAGGTCATTCCGCAAATAACCGCCGATGATCACATCAATATGGTCATACACCCGACTGTAAGTGCTGTCGGAGACTTTGTCACGGGGAGCACCGGGCTCAGCCAGCCGCGCATCAACATTCGCGAGGCGGACACGCAATTGCTCGTTAAAAACAACGAGACCATAATTCTCGGCGGCTTGATCGAGGACGTTGATGCCGTAAGGGAATTCCGCGTCCCGATTCTCGGTCACATGCCCCTTATCGGAGCTCTTTTTACGCGAACGAGAACGGATATTGACCAAAAGAATCTGATTTTGTTTATCACGCCGAAAATTGTGGACACAAACGAAAAACAACTGAATGCACAAGCCGAGCTGGTCTACAGAGGACTAAACAATCCGGAGCGCTACATCACTTTACGGGAACGCAGAAAACGGATCAGCAAGTACCTGGGACAGGGGAAAGAAGCATTCAGAATAAACGATTTGGAAAAATCGGCAGAATTGTTCCAGCATGTTTTGGAAATTGACCCGGACAATAAAACAGCCAAAACCTACATTGAAAAACTTGCACAAATGGCGCGCGCTTAGTTTAAAACCCCGTCTGAACGACGCCATCAGCTTCGCGCTAATTCTGATGGTCCTCGTCATCTTTGCGCAAGTGCGTTACCACGATTTCCTCAATTATGACGATGGGTTGTACATATTAAACAACCCGTACATTAAAGATGGTCTTACCTGGCAAGGCCTCGCGTGGGCTTTTAGTGCCGACCTGATTAAAGAATACAAGAACGCCGACCGCTGGCAACCGCTCGTTTTTATCTCGAGAATGATCGATATTGAAATCTTCGGCCTTAATCCCGGAGGACACCATATAGTCAATGTCTGGCTCCATATTGTTAACACGGTGTTCCTCTTTGTATTGCTTCGCCGCATGACCGGCGAGATATGGAAAAGCGCTTTCGTTGCCGCGGTCTTTGGGATTCATCCTCTGCAAGTTGAAGCCGTGGCTTGGGCGACTTCAAGGAAGGACGTATTGAGCACGTGCCTGGGCTTCTCAACCATCCAGGCTTATCTGAATTACGTCGATCGCCCCAGCGCGCGCAGGAAGGATTGGGCGGTCATTTTCTTTGCTTTAACGCTCATGTCTAAATCCATGATGCTCACGCTTCCCCTGCTTCTTCTTCTGTTTGATGTCTGGCCGTTAAAGCGTATTTCCGTTTCGCCGATCGATAAAACGCAATTGGCAAGAATAATCAAAGAGAAGTGGCTCCTTTTTCTTCTCTCTTTCACATCTGCCGCTATCGCCTGGAACGGACAAACAACCGCTTTTCTTCACGCTTCCCCGGTCTACATCGCTTTCGACATCCCCCTGGCATACTTTCATTACCTGGAAAAAACAATTGCCCCTTTGAATCTTTTTATCGCCGGAGGCGATCCCACGCCGGCTTTGCCATTCGGAGTTTCTGCCATGGCTTGGCTTCTCCTTATTTTGACGAGCATGTTCATTCTGAGGCAAAGAACAAAAAGGATATTCCTAACGGTCGGATGGTTCTGGTTCTTAATTAGTCTTGCGCCTACTATTGTTCTCACACCGCACGCGGACCGATTCATGTATACGCCCATCATCGGACTGGGCTTGCTCGCAAGCTGGACCGTGCCTTCTCTCATTCCTGAATCCAGGGCATGGAAACAGATCGTTACTTACTCGTCCCTGGCCGTCATGCTCATATTGACGCGAATGGCCTGGATTCAAACCAGCTACTGGTACGACAATGTCACTCTTTTTGAGCATGCGATAAAGGCCAAAAAGGAAAATTACCTGGCCTGGATCAATCTGGGGGGATCGCTGATAGGTATGCGGGATTTTTTCGAAACAAATCCATCTCTCATTCCCGAATCGTTAAAGGACGAATATGCAACACGCCAGGATGTGGGGAGCGGACCCGAAGCCGGCGCGATAAAGCACGCGCTGGACTTGGAAAACGCTGGAAAACTGGACCAATCCATCGTCGAATATAAAAATATTTTACGCGAATACCCGAGATCCAAGGAAACTCTTAATCGCTTTGGGGTCGTCTTAGCCAAGAAAGAAATGTTCGGTCAGGCCGCCCGTCAGTTTTCCAAAGCTCTTTCCATCGATAAATGGTATCTGGATGCGCTCTTCAATCTGGCTGCCGCATTTGACTACCAGAATAAATCAGACAAAGCCGAAAAACTTTACCAAAAAGTTCTAGAATTGAATCCTCGCTATGCAAAGGCGCACAATAACCTCGGTTTAATCCTTGTCAAGAAGAAGAAACTGGATGAGGCCCGCGTACATTACGAAAAGGCGCTTGAAATTGATCCAAAGTATGGCGAAGCCCATTACAATCTGGGTCTATTGTTCAATATCAAGACACAGCAAAAGTGGGAAGAATTTAATCGCTCATTAAACATGAAATTGAAGAGTCAGAACGGTTAAACGGGCAGGCGGCGGCCTTCGAGAACCATCTGCTCGAATTCTTCCGCGGCGATGGGCCGGCTGAATAGGAATCCCTGCATTTTGTCACAATGCTGGGACCTCAAAAATGTCAATTGCGGCTGCGTTTCAACACCTTCCGCAACCACTTCAAGCTTTAAACTATGCGCCATAGATATGATGGCCTTGGCAATCGACGCGGCGTCGGGATCCGTGGTAATGTCGTGAACGAACGACCTGTCTATTTTGAGTGTGCTCAATGGAAAGCGTTTTAGATAGCCGAGCGATGAATAGCCCGTGCCAAAATCATCGATGGAAAGTTTTACGCCCATCGCATGAAGCGCGCGCAATGTGTGAACGGACCGTTCGATATTCTGCATAATGATACTTTCCGTCAATTCCAGCTCCAGATTGCTTGAATCAACACCGGTTTTTGCCAAAATACGGGCAATCGAACTGATCAGCTCGACCTGTTGAAACTGCCGCGCCGAAAGATTGACGGCCATGCAAAGCGGAGGAAGCCCCACTTTCTGCCATTGCTTGTTTTGCATGCAGGCCACACTTAAGACCCACTCACCGATGGGAACGATGAGACCCGTTTCTTCCGCAATCGGGATGAAATCCGCCGGCGAAACCAATCCGAGCGTAGGATGCTCCCAGCGGATAAGCGCTTCGGCACCCGTGATCTCGCCGGTGCGCAAATCCAGCTGCGGCTGGTAAAGCAGTCTAAATTCATGACGTTCAATGGCCCGCCGGAGGCTATTTTCCAGTTCAAGCCGGTTGGACACCTTTTTGTCCAGGTTTACCGAATAAAACTGGCAATTATCCCGCCCGCGCTCTTTGGCGGCATGCAGCGCAATATCCGCCTTTTTGAAAAGCAGCTCCGCGCTGTCGCCGTCAGACGGGTGAATGCTGATTCCGATACTGCAATTCATGTAAAGTTCTTTTCCGGTGATCATAAACGGGTTCTTGAGCGAATTAGAAAAAAGACCGGCGATTTTCGAGACCTCGTCGGTGGTCTGAAGCGAAGTTAACATAACGGCAAATTCATCGCTTCCTGTGCGCGCCAGATAATATCTCCCCTGAAACACCTGTTTGAATCGTTCCGCAACATTTTTAAGCAAAACGTCCCCAACCATGTGTCCCAACGTATCATTCACTCTCTTGAAATGATCCAAACCGATGAAAAGAATACCCACAAGGCGCTTTTTCTTTTCAGCGATCCTGAGCGCCTTGTCCAGGCGTTCGATGAACATCAGCCGGTTGGGAAGGTTGGTCAAAGAGTCGTGGTAGGCAAGATATTTGATCCGCTCTTCCGCCTGCCGGTGAACCGTCGTATCAAATATCGCCCCGTCGATACAGAGAATTTTGCCCTGCTGATCACGAATAATCCGGCCTTGATCGTGTACCCAGCGCACCGAGCCGTCGGCATGGCGGATTCTATAATCAACCGTGAACGCCTGGCCGTTTTTGGCCGCACTTTCGATGGTCTTCACCACCTTTTCCGCGTCTTCCACTAAAATAATCTTGCGATAGCTATGAAATTTGTCGCGCGTGAGATCGGAGACGGAATATCCGGTAATGTTTTTGATCACATCGCTCACGTATTCCATTTTCAAACTTTTCCAGGAATCAAAACGATAGCGGTAAATGGCCCCCGGAATATTGGATACAATGGTCCTAAATTGCTCCGCACTTTCTCTTAAAGCTTTGTCAGAAAGCTGTCTTTGAATCGCATACCGGATGACCCGGGAAAGTATCCGCGGCTGCATGTCGCTCTTCAAAAGATAGTCCTGCGCGCCCTGCCGAACGGCATTCAGGCTCATGGACATATCTTCCGAACCGCTGATGATAATAATGGGAACGTCATTAAATTTTGAGTAAACGTTTGTGAAGGTATTCAAACCGCGGCTGTCGGGCAGATCAAGATTCATCAAAACAGCATCAAAGTCATTTCGAGATAAGAGCGCTAATGCCTCGTCGAGCGTTACGGCCGTCTCGACTTCGAAGGAGGGAGACCGTGCTTTACATAAAGTCTTTTCAATGCGGACAGCATCTTGAGAGCTTTTTTCAACCAACAATACCCTGACTCTGGGTAAAGGCGTCATGAATTGGCCAATCCTTTTGCCGGATTCTCATTAAAAGCAAAAATCCCTACACAATTACCTTCTACTAAAGCTTACCATCTATAAGAGGTAATGCTAATCCAGGCGCTTATGCTTACGTAACTGATTATAAGCAAGAAGCTTAAGGACGATAGAACGGTGCTACAAAACACGTTCAAGGAGAGCGGGGCCGAGCATCCACTGGAGAGACCACGATTTCCCGCTCGAAATGGGATTTCCGCGGCCCGGTTCAAAAGAAAGCGCTGCTACGGAAGCGAGCTCAAATTCAAACGAACCCGCATCCGCACGGCCAAAAACCAGCAATGACGTGAGATAACTGAGATGGGGCATGTGCCCCACGATCAGAATGGACTGGGTCAGAGAAGCCAAATCCTCCATAATCAATTCGGGGTTATCATCCGGTTCAAGATTACCGACTTCTTCGACCGGAACGGTCAGCCCAAATTCTTTCGCAAAAATCTCGGCTGTCTGCCTGGCTCTGAGCTTTGTGCTGTGCCAGACTTCGTTTACGGAAACCGAGGAATGATCTTTCAAAAAGCGGCTGACCAATGCAACTTGCCTTTTCCCTTCTTCCATCAAAGGCCGTTTGGAGTCTTCGCTGGGAGAAAAAGCCTCGCCATGCCGCATCAAATAAATCTGCATGTGCCCTTCCTAGGTGTTACCACCGTTATTCCGGCACGCGCGTCGTTCCTTCTCGAGGAAATAAAGCGCCGTATATACCTTCGGGTCGATCAGACCGCCTTCGGCTTTCTTTTTCTCAAGCCATACGTCAATCTTATCCAGTTTTACAGCATGGGGGATGATAGATTCCAAATGATCGCCGCCGCCGCTTCCAACCTTCTCCAGCCCGCCGGCCCGGAAAACAGTGATCATCTCCCGGCAGAGCGCCGGCGAAGCGGGCATGACCATCATGGGAATCAACTTCTTGGCTGAGTATCCTGTTTCTTCCAAAAGTTCGCGCCGGGCCGCATCTTCCAGGGTTTCACCATTGAGGTGCGGCTTATCATCTACCAGTCCCGCCGGCAATTCCACGACATTTTTCCCCACCGGAATCCGCAATTGTTCAACCAGCACCAGCTCATCGTTTTGCGTAACGGCCAGAATAGCAACCACGTCGAGGCAATTCATACGTTCGACATACTCCCAGCCGTTTTCGATGACCAAACGCTTGAATTTTCCTTCGTACAATATCTTACGATCCGCCACGAACACTCCCATTAATGCAAATGTAGCCATATGTTATGGCTTAAACAGTTCTCCCGCAATTCCTTTTTCCCTCTCACTATACAAAAGACCCCCGAGCATTCAATTGCCCGGGGGCCTTTCGGTTAAAAAGCTGTCTTTAAATACAGCGCTTAATTGCCGACAGCAACGGCTCCTTGTTCCTTGGTGCGAATGCGCACGACACCCTGGAGATCATGGATAAATATCTTTCCATCACCAATCTGGCCCGTCGTGGCCTCATTGATGATGGCGTTCACAATCTTATCGACCTCGCCGCGTTGTGCGACAATTTCCAACTTTACTTTTGGAATAAGGTCTACTCTGTAGGATTCGCCGCGCCATTGCTGCGTCACGCCGCGGTCCTTACCATGACCGTCAATCTCCGTAATCGAAATTCCCGGATAGCCTACGCGCTCAAGAGCAGATTTCACTGCTGTTAACCGCTCCGGACGGATAATGGCTTCTATCTTTTGAATTTGCGCGCTACCCTTCTCAAATGCTCGCTCCTGAGCCTTACGCACAATTTCTGATTCATCAGGAATACCGCCGCCACTGATGGTAGAACTGGACGTGCGGTAAAAGCCGGTCTTTTTCGCCACAAAATCCGGGTATGCCTGGTTTCCGTGTTCACCTATGTCCAGCCCCTCTGCTTCCTCATGTAAACTTACACGGATTCCCAAGGTAGCTTTAATGACAAGCCAGGCAATCGAGGATGCAATGAGGACAAACACTGCAACAGCTGCTACTCCTGTTAACTGAGCTATTAGAAGTTTGGTCCCGCCGCCAAAAAGCAGGCCATTTCCGGTCGTATTCGGGCTCACCCAGTCTTCAGCGAATATGCCTACAAAAATTGTTCCTAAAACACCGCAGACAAGATGAACGGCCGTTGCGCCCACAGGATCATCAACTCTTGCCTTATCAAAAAGGATCACAGCAACTACTACAACCGAGCCGGCAATAATTCCGATGACGGCAGCGCTGCTGACACTGACAAAAGCGCAAGGCGCAGTAATAGCTACAAGGCCGGCAAGACACCCATTAATCGTCATGCCAAGGTCCGGTTTCTTTATCAAGATCGTAGACATCACGGTCGCCGCTAAAAGACCCGTGCACGCAGCCATATTGGTTGTTAGACAAATATGGGAAATCAGGCGCGCATCTGCGGCCATGGTGCTTCCGGGATTAAATCCGAACCAGCCGAGCCAGAGAACTAAAGCACCAATCAGAGCTAGTGAGAGATTATGACCCGGAATGGCATTGATACGGCCGCCCGGCCCAAATTTTCCGAAGCGAGGACCCAATATGATGGCGCCGGTTAAAGCTGCCCAGCCGCCGATTGAATGAACTTGGGTAGAACCTGCAAAATCCCAGAAGCCGAGTTTCGCCAGCCAGCCGCCACCCCAAATCCAGTGACCTACCACCGGATAAATCAGCCCCACTAGAATCAATGAAAAAACCACAAATGAAAAATACTTGATACGCCCGCCGACGGATCCCGAAACAATCGTCGCTGCGGTACCCGCAAAAACCAGTTGAAAAAAGAATTTTGCACTGAGCGGAACACCTGTCCAGTTAATCGCACTGTAGACACCTTGATAAGCCGCGCCTGTTTCTGGGCTGTTATCCGCGCCGCCGATCATAAATAATCCGCTAAGACCTACTAACGGACTCCCATCGCCAAACATGAGACCCCAGCCGATGAACCAAAATGCGACCGTCGATGCCGCAAACACAACGAAGTTCTTCGACAATATGTTTACACAATTCTTACTCTGCTGAAATCCTGCTTCTACACAAGCGAAACCCAGGTTCATAAAAAACACAAGGAACGCGGTGATAAGGACCCACAGAGTGTCAACTATCACCTTTACATCGGGTGTCATTTTTCCCCTCCGTTTTTGATTTCTACGCTACAAGTTCGACATTTGCGTAACAGGCCTGACAAATATGTCTGTGCAGTCTCTCCTAATTGACATGGCGTTTATCGACGTAAGTCATTAAGTTTTGCTAACTTAAAAAGCATCCATGAATTTACATCGAATCCATGCGCCTGCATTGGCAAAGCGAACTAAGGACTAAGTGGAGCAACGCCCGTGCCATTTACAGTAAGTGTAAAACTTCATTCTGATCTCTGGCTTAAGTATACAAACGGGGATTCTGAAAAAGACTTTGAAAAAACCCATTGAAGAAAAATTAAAAACCTTGCGCGTTCTCGCTTGGCATATTGCTTGCATGAAGAGTGTAACATGAGTTGCTTAAGTCCATTCCCAATTTTTCCAATCGCCCCAGTCTACACAGCTTTTCTTTATGAAAAGGGTGGCGAAATACGACCGAGCAGTTGAGATTACAGACGGCAGGGTAGCCGAATTTGGGTTAGTTGAGCAATTGGAGAGCATACAAATTAAGAAAATTTAAACAGAAGCGAGGGTAAGTCTGTGGCAAACAAAGCGTACAACATTTTTCGCACAGCAGTGAAAAAACTTTTACCTGGCGGGTCACTACTTTTTGTCCTTTTTTTGAACGCAAGCGCTTTTGCGGCTGATCCGAACGGCGCCGATACGCTCGCAGCTAAGCCGACAGCGGCGGCTGATTACATATGGATTCTCGTGAGCGCGTTTCTAGTGTTCTTCATGCAAGCAGGTTTCGCCATGGTGGAAACCGGATTCTGCCGCGCCAAAAACGCGACGAATCTTATGGGGAAGAATTTGATGGACTTCGTTATGGGTTCCATCTTCTATCTAGCCCTTGGTTATGCTCTTATGTTCGGAAATGATTGGAACGGGCTCATCGGAACAAACGGCTTCTTCCTCAAGGGCGACTTTTATGATGTCGGTAAATATCTCCAGCACATGTTCCAGGTGGTTTTTGCCGCAACTGCTGCGACAATTGTTTCCGGCGCTGTAGCAGAACGTTTGAAATTTAATTGCTACCTTTTCTATAGCTGCATCGTTTCCGCCATCATTTATCCAATTTATGGCCACTGGGCCTGGGGCGGTGGATGGCTTGCGCAACTCGGCCACTTTGATTTTGCTGGATCCGGAGTCGTGCATACGATCGGCGGATCGGTGGCGCTTGCAGGAACTATTATGCTCGGCCCGCGCTTTGGGAAATTTGACAAGCACGGGAAACCGCGCGCCATACCGGGTCACAGCATGACTTTGGCAGCACTTGGTACTTTTATTCTGTGGTTCGGCTGGTTCGGTTTTAATCCGGGAAGTACTTTCAATGGAAACGATTTACGTATGGCCGTGATTGCAGTGAATACCAATATTGCCGCGGCGGGAGGTTCGGCCATGGCACTCATGATCGTTTATTTTCTCACTAAAAAGTGGGATATCGGCATGGCGCTAAATGGCGCGCTGGCAGGCCTTGTTGCAATAACTGCTCCTTGTGCATATGTTGATGCCTGCTCGGGACTCATCATCGGTCTTATTGCCGGTGCCATAGTTGTGGCCAGTGTTTTCACGATAGAGCGCTTTGGCATTGATGATCCTGTGGGCGCTGTCAGTGTACACTGCATTAACGGCATTTGGGGATTGATCGCCGTAGGCATATTTGCTGACGGTACATATGGCGGCGTAACGGGGTTACTTTATGGCGGCGGTACGAAACAGCTTATGGCTCAATTGATCGGTGCCGGAACTTGTTTTGCCTGGGCATTCATCGCGGGCTTAATTACCTTCAAAGCAGCGGATATACTCTTTGGCGGCATCCGCGTCTCGGCAGCGGAGGAGCTGTCGGGCCTTGATGTTCCTGAACACGGCACGCCGGCCTATCCAAATTTTCTGTTGAAAGAGTAAAACGGAGGAATTCCAAACATGAAGAAAGTTCAAGCAATTATCCGGCCTGAAAAGGTAGATGACGTCAAAGCCGCATTAGGGGAGGCGGGCTATCCCGGCATCATGGTGACGCAGATTGAAGGCCATGGCCGCCAGAAAGGTGTGGAGGAACAGTTTCGAGGCCGCTCATTCCGCGTTGAATACCTGCCCAAAACAAAAATTGAAATCGTCGCACGCTCATCGGAAGTAAAAAAGATCGTCAATACGATTATCAAGGCTGCCCGAACCGGCGAAATAGGCGACGGCAAGATCTTTGTCTACGATATCGCCGAAGTGTACCGCATCCGCACAGGAGAAGAGGGCGAAATAGCCATTTGATGCAGCAGGGGCAATTACGATCGGAAAATGAGGCCTTTTTGCTCTTGCCCATTTGCTAAACTGGGCTAAAGCATCTCAACAATTGCCTTTTCAGCAATATCCCCTTATACTACAGTCGTTTTCAGTTAATAAAAAACCTCTCATCATCGAGAGGTTTTTTATTAACCAAAACTGCAAAACGACAAATCATGGCCGCATCCCTTAAGAAGGTAGAACGCCCTCGCGAGCTGAACTGGTTCCAAGCCGGTGCCATGTTGTATGGCGATTGGGGAACCAGCAAAGCATATGTCCTTGGTATAGCTTTTGCGCTCGCAGGACATGCCTCCTGGTTTTTCCTCGGGATCATGGCTGCCCTTACCGCAATGATCGGTATTTGTTATACGATCATCTGCCAAATATATCCGGATGGCGGGGGCGTTTATTCTTCCGTCCGTCACACCTCCAGAACACTGGCCGTTATAGGGGCCTTTCTATTAATCGCAGACTATGTTGTTACCGTATCCATCAGTACATTGGACGCGTTCCATTATTTTAACGTCCCGCACCCGGAAAAATGGGCGGCGGTCTCTATTTTGGTCATCGGTGTATTGAATTGGGTAGGTCCCACAAAAGCCGGCAGTTTAGCGGTGGTTATTGGTCTTCTTGCATCCTGTTCCGCCGGAATTTTATTTCTTTCCACGCTTCCTTCGTTGCCCCACGTAGAGCTGACGTGGCCAAGCGGCGGAGCTATGAAAAATTGGAGTACGTTTGTGGGAATTGTGCTTGCGCTGTCCGGCGTAGAGGCTGTTGCCAACATGACGGGTATCATGAAAGAACCTGTTGAAAAGACTTCGAAAAAAGCAATATGGCCGGTGCTGCTTGAGGTTTCCATTCTTACTTTTCTTCTGGGGATTGCGATGAACGCTATTTCGGGCCTGACCGGCCATACCGAAGATATGCTGCGCGCCATTGCCTCACATTACATCGGACCTTGGTACGGAGTGCTGATCTCCATCATTTTTGGCTTTTTGTTGCTTTCGGCGGCCAACACCGCAATCGGTGATCTCGTCAGCATTCAGTTTCTGATGGCGAAGGATCGTGAACTGCCTCCTGTATTTACCCAGCTGAACCGTTTCGGCATGCCGGGGCTTGCTTTGATCATTGCAACCGCCATTCCGGCCTTCGTTCTCGTCATCGAGCACAACATAGTCCGGCTTGCTTCGCTTTATGCCATCGGTGTCGTTGGGGCCATCACACTGAATTTAGGTTCCTGCGCCCTTAACAAAAATATTCAAATTTCAAAGCATGAAAGATTTTTGCTGAGCGCCGGGGCTGTCATTCTGGCGCTCATTGAGATTACGATCATGTTTGAGAAACATAACGCCCTGTTGTTTGCGGTAAGCATACTTGGCGTAGGGCTCACACTCCGGTATATGGGCAAGACACTTGTGCCCGCGCCTGCTGTGCTCACGGTTCCGGCTGTTGAAGTGCTGACCGTTTCGGAAGCAAAGGAAATTGCCCCACTTTACAAGAGCTCATCCTTGGTGGCTTTGAAGTCGTTGAATCTACATCTGCTTGATGAAACGGCGCTGCGGATAAAGGCGCTTGGGGAAAATTCCGTTTACTTAAACTACGTCGAAGAAACACCGCCCAGCCGTGATATTCCGATCGATATCGAACCCTCTTCGGAATCTATCGAGCTGCTGAGCAGGGCTCAGCAGGAATTGGAAAAGCGCGGAGTAACGGCGGTACCGATTTGGCAGTACGGAGTAAACCCCGGAAAAATGGTAGCGCGAGCTGCGAAAGAATTGGGCGTGCAAACCGTTTTGATCGGAGCTACCAAAAGATCTGCGCTCATAAATCTCGTACGAGGAGATGTGCTCAGAACGCTGGCGCGCAGTCTTCCGAGAGACTGTCACCTCGTGATCAGCGGATAAATCTTAACATTTGTCATCCCCGCGCAAGCGGGGATCCAGGCCATTAGATTCCCGCTTTCGCGGGAATGACAGCAAATCAGGAAGCGTATTTGACAGAGCAGCCGTAAGGCCGAGTTGTCGCAGCCCCGACAGGCTCACCTGCCATGGCCTGGTTTAGAGATTTTTCCCCTTTAGTCAATATTACAAGTCTACAACTGCACTCTTGTGATCGGCGCGCCTGCCCTTTTCCGCGCGGAGCCGGCCGATATCATCCATAAAATAGTAGAATACCTCGCTTGAAGGCCAGCGCGGTTCCGCGTAAAGCGTGAATGACTGCCCCAGCCGTTCATAGCTGAACTGATAACCACCGACGCCCTCTGCAACATGCGGATTGATTCTTCCCTCCTGAGCCAGAACAGCCAAGTTCTCCGGAAACCGCCCAGCCTCTGAACGGTATTCCATGAGTGCTTTGCGAATACCTTGGAGAGCCGGGCGAAGTCCGATGCCGCCGGCGGCATCTCCCTTTCCAAGCAGACCGGAAAAGAATTTTCCTGCTGCTTCCATCGGATTTTCCCCTGGCGCGCCCGGCTTCTTCGGCGTCAATTGCGCCTGATCACTGCCCACAAAGAACGATTTTTCTTCGCCATTCGAAGAATCTTTTAATTTCACGCCATTCGCAAAAATTTCGGTTACGATAAACTTGCCGATGGAATCGCCAACTTTATAAGGCTGGCCGCTGATCATGGCAACCGAATTTGTTGGATTGCTGTTGTCGTACATTGTTCCTTCGACATAAGGATGATCGGCGGATTCGGCCCGCACCGTCGGCGCGGCTATAAGAAGCGGAATTGCCGAAATAAAAATGATAACCAGTACGTATTTCAAACGAATCACTTTCATATGCCCGTCAAATCCGGTTCCGGAAGCTTGTATTGCCTGGCCAGCGCGGAAATTTTATCCCGTGCGCTTGCATCGCCCGAAACAAGGTCAGAAAATAATCGTTCGAATCTTCCCCGAATTTGCTCTCTCAGCAAAGCATTATTGTAGCAACGCGTGCAAATCCAGAACCGTCCGCCTTTTTCAAAACGCTGCTCCTCTAGACCGTTATCTGATTGGCACAAGCGGCAATGCAAGGTTAGCTCCGGAAATATTCGTGATTTCACTAATTCATTCGGCAAACGGGCTGTTCTTGCCGGCTTGAATCCCCTGCTCTGCGCGAAGAGCGCCGGTTTCATCCAAAAAGAAGAGGCGCTTGGCTTTTCCCGGCTTAACGGACTCGGCGCGCAGAGTAAATTTCCGGCCGTCGGCTGCAGGTTGATAAAAAAATTCGTAATCCTCCCAACCTTTAAACAAATTCTCCTCCACGTAGCCTGCTTGCGCGAGAACATCCAGGGATTCCGGATAACGGTCCAGCTCGGCATGAAACGCCTCAAGTGCCATCCCCAGTTGGCGTATGCGGGCCATGGCGCTGGCTTCTTTGGCTTTCTGAAGCATGCCCAGCGGACCGGCAAAAACACCGGGAGCGGGTTCCTCAGCGCTCGGGCTGATTCCCTCTCTGCGTTCGTACTCCGAAATGTAGTCCTCTTCGACCAGCCATTGCGGAGGAGAGTCGCGGCCGATGAGAAGAACTTTCTCCTCTCTGGACTTTTTATGCTGCAGTTTGACGCCGTTTGGAAATATCTCAACCAGCTTAAAATCATCCACCATATCACCGCTGTGGTAGGTCGTACCGTTAATCACCGCGAGCGATTCGCCGGGCTTGTCTTTATCGGCAATAATACCCTCGATATAATAGCGTTCGGCGGATTCCGCAAAAATAGGCGGCATCACCAGAAGAACCGCCATAGTGAGAAAAAGTGTAGTTTTCATTGACCGGTATTATATCAAAGGGACGGTTCCTAAAGGGACACTCTTTCGAAAGTCCGTCCCATTAGGAACCGTCCCTCATAGCAACAACAGGGTAATAAAGTCTGATGTATTTGCGTTTCCACCAATGCCCTTCTTTCTTCCTTGCCGAAAAATCCGTGAACCGATAGTCGTATAATACCGCGCGCACAAATTTGGGCGGCAAGCCCGGGAACGGATTGCGCGAGAGAAGTCCGAGCACTTGGGGAGACCCTTCCAGAAGCTTTTCCAAAAAACGGCCAAACCAGGGGGTGCGTTGATAATTGCTAAGGGCCGCAAACCACATCTGCCAATCGAGGCGAGGCATATGCGGAGCCACAAACGGCGGAGAGCGATCCACCGCACCGGCTTTGTATTTGAATTCATATTCCATCCAGTTTTCTCCATCATTTGAACCTTCAACAATGATTTCCGGACGCGATGTCGTCATAACGGCAAAAAGTCCGTACGTTCCGGTGATGTAAAATGGTGCCAAGAAATTCCGGAGAGAAATTACAGCCTTCGATGCAGGAACCCTGCGGCCTGTCAACCTTCCTCCCGTTTGAACCAAAGATAGAAGCAAGATAACAACAGCCAATGGAATCGTGATCCACCTTGCCCATTTCCGCCGCGTGGGCGCATTCACCACTCGTTCGTCAGGAATTATCTTTCGCCTAACAAATGCCGGCCAGCTCGCGTCGTCCAGAATGAGAAGGCAAAGCGCAATAGCCAGTAAATTGAAAAATCCGTAGTTGCCCGTTATTATGATCAATAGTTGAAGGAGCGCAAGCAGCGCCGCGCACGCCCGCCGGCACTTTGCTGAAGCAAATATAAAAAAAGGTGTCACCAGCTCGATGAAAAACATGGCGAGAACCGAGAAGGACTGGAGCACATCTGGGATTTGATGCGCATACCAACTGATAGGTGACGGGATCGGCTGTGTTTCATAATGATAGTTGAGCGCCGTCAAGAAACGCCACGTTTCATCGCCGCTCGCCAGCTTGACAAAACCAGAGGAAAACATGAGCCGGAAAAGGAGCCACCAGAAAAGCATTAAAACAATTCGCGAAGGAGGGGAAGAACGGTCCACTCCTTTCCAGACCAGCGGTGTAAAGAAAACAGCCAAAAAACCGGTCTCGAGCAAAAGGATATCCCATTGGAAACTCAGAAATTCCTGCCCTACGTTGAAAAGAGAAAGGTAAAGAAACCAAAGCAAAAACGCCGCAAGCGCTGGCACAAAACCCAAGATCAAACAAATAGATACAACGGCGCCGCCGAAACAAACAAATTGGAGGAAAAAGTCGCTCGCGTTCAGCCAGAAAATAGTCGGAAGCTTCCAGAAGGAAGAACTTCCGGCAATCGCCTGGACCATACCGAGCAATTCTTTTGCAGGCAGGATGCCGTCCTGACCAACGAGGCCGGTGATCTGAACTCCAAGTGACAGGAAAGCGATGAGATAAATAACGCCGAGAAATCTAAGAAATAGCCACCGGCTAAAATAATATGTCTCTGTTTCAGGTATTCCGAGTATCATCCACAGAACCAGAGAATGACGTCATAACTTCCTTGTTAGATCTCTTCGATGGCGGCAGACTCGATCCAGCCGCTTTTGTCACGCGTGAGGCGGATTTGTGTCCACTCATCCTGATATCGAACGATTTGGGCACGTATACCTTCGTGGAGCTTGAATGCCACAGCACCCGAATAGGAAGGGCTGTACCGGACTTCTGCTTCAGGAGCCGCAACGACCCCGTAACGCGAATGATGAACTGCATTAACGCGGTCTCGATACAGCACAACGGAGATCAACAGTAACGGTATGATCAATGCAGCGGGAATCGCTAATTTTTTTCGAAACGACCGGTTAAAAATGGCCATGCCCAAAACAATTGCGAGCGCATAATACAAAACCAGAATGAATGCGAACCAGCCTCCGGAAGGCAGGATATCCCGCAAAACAGCAAATGCTTTTCCATACCAGGGCAGCCTTTCTCCTGGCTGTTCTTCTTCCAGAAGCGAGGTTACAAACCGGATATTGGCAAAGAGATCCTCATCACCGGGAATAAGCTTCTTGGCGCGTTCATAAGCGGCAAGGGCCTTGCCTTTCTTGCCGAGCTTAAAGTAGGTATTTCCTAAATTGTAATGCAGATGTCCGGATTCAACACCTCCCTTCAAAATGTCTTCATACCGTTCAGCTGCTTTTGCATATTCACCGTTGCTGTAAAGCTTATTGGCTTCAAAAAACGCATCTTCGATGATGCCGGCTACGCATAGAGATGAAAAGAAGAACCATGTCATTCCCGCGAAAGCGGGAATCCATTTACTAGACCCCCGCTTCCGCCGCGCCGACCGCGCGGTGCCGTCGGACCAAGCGCCCGATCGGCGCTTGAACAAATGGCGCGGGGGTGACAAGGGTTTCCCGAAGCGCCTCATTTCAACACCTTTTCGAAATCGGCAAGCAGGTTTTTCACTATCTTAAGATCTTCTCTACGGTCTATTCCGGAAATCTCGACCGAGGAATACATGGCCACCTCGGACCGGTCCACCAGTATTTTGAATTTCTGCCTGTCTTTCTCGTTCAAATACCGATCCGCGACTTCCCGAATAACATCGTGCGTTACTTGCGCGAGCGGCTTATTCAACTTATCGGCGAGATACTGACTTACTGTTTTGGACAAAGCATCGTAATATTCGCGTGCACTTCCAGCGGCAACCGCCCGCTCCGCCTTTTCCAAACACTTTCGAGCATTTTTAAGTGCGCCGACGTTCCGTGCAAATCCAATATCCGTCTCGAGCCTTTCCCGGTACCTTTGCCAAGCAAATAAAATTCCGAGAATAAAAACGGGGGGCAGGAAGAGTATGACCCACGTGAACCATTTTTCGTGAATCCGTGCTTTTCTGGACAGCACATCACCAAAATCTGTTTTTACGTACCGGATGTCCTGCTTAAGCAGTTTGATTTCCTGTTTGGCCGATGTTTCGGCCGTGCCTTCAGGCGTTAGCGCAATCACTTGTACGGGCGCGGCCTCTTCATCCGCCTTCTCAACAAATACAGGGAATGGTCCGCGCGTAATCGTCTCGTAGCTTCCCATCCTAGGGTTGAAGTAAGTGAATGAAATGGCGGGTATTTCAAATGCGCCTTCTTTTTTTGGAACAAGCACCTTTTCAAACACCTTCTCGCCCGCAATTTCGCCGCCTTTCTGCGCCGCTTCAACCCGGCTTTCCGGCTCGTAACTTTTAAAATCAGGCAGTTCCGGAATAGGCGGAAGATCAAGCTGTTCAATGCTGCCGGACCCTCTCACTTTCATGGTTAACGTGATGGGTTCCCCGACTTTCAACCGCACCGGTTGAGCATTGACCATAAAATCAAAATTCCCGACCGCTCCGGCAAACGATTCCGGCTTGTCCAACAGGGGAACTTCCTTAACCGTTATGTTAACGGGTTCGGAACGGGTGGAAAACGGCGCGGTGACAGCCTGCCTCATGCCGGCAAACCCGAAAAAATTATCGAAGTCCGATTCAAAAAAATCGTCGAAAAAGCTCGCGCGACGCGGCCTCGAATAACCCTGCACAACCTCGCATTTGAGAAAAACAGGATCCAGCGTGTAAAGCCCGGTTGCGAGCGGCATGAGGATTTTTTGAAATCGGATAACGGCGTACTGTTGACCTTTGTAAAATTCAGTGGTCTTTTCGGCAACCACCTGCATGTTGCCGTTTACGATGAAATGCTGATAGCGTTTCGTTTGATCTAATTCAGGGTCCGTGACTATAAAATTCTTGAGACCTTCGAGCCAGGGAATGTTGAACACGTATTCGTTGATGTCCTTGTTAAAGTACCAACTGAAGGTAACGAGAATTTTTTCGCCGAGATATGCGGTTTCTTTGTCAGCATCCACTTTGACAAATATATCTTCACTCTTTTCGGCCTGGTCAAATACCTCTATCTGAAAAGGCTGTGTGCGAAATGTCTGTCCGCCCATGGAAATGGGAAAGGCCGGGACCGTAAAAGCGCCGGCCGATTTCGGAACCAGCTCAAAATCAAAACGGAATCCGCCGCCCGTCTGGTTCTGCTGAACCCGCTGGCCCTGAACGATGAGGGTAAAACTGGAAAAAGACTCCTGACGGACTCCGCGGTAGCGGAGGTCAAAATTGGGGATTTCAGGAACAGCCGGGGTTTCGGGGTTGCTCACGTTCCGGACCGTTACCGTAAGAATGCAGGAATCACCCAAAAGCACACTTTGTTTGTCGATGGCCACCGACACTTCCGGTTCCTGCGCATACGCAGGGCAAGTCAGAAAAAGGCCGGCTGCCAGAATGGCTGCAAGCAGAGGCCGGTTCTTCAAATTAATCTTACCAATCCTTGTCGACATTGTCCGCGTAGCCCCTGCGTGTTTTCTGCCCAACCGGCGGTAAAATTTCCTTTTGATCCTGCTCAAACGCGGCCAGGAACCGTTCGGCGGCATTTTTATCTAATTCACCGGGTTTTCCTTCCTGATCGCCCGGCGCCGTCGCCTCCTTAGAACCGTCTTCCCGCTTCCCGGCGCTGCTTTCCTTCTGAGAATCTTCATTGCTGCTTTCGTCGCGGCCTTCTTCGCCTTTCATCAAAGCCGACTGACCGTCCTTCTCTTCGCCTTGTTCCCCTTCCTCGCCACTTTCACTGCCTTCCTGTTGCTTTGCGGCAGACGCTTCATGCATCTCTTCTGTCTGAGATCCCGTACCCTGATCCTGCTCCTGCTCCTGGCCCTGCTGATTTTGCGCAGATTGATCCTGGCTCGCCTGTTCACGCCTGGCTTGTTCGGCCAAAGCCTGCTTAATCGTAACCTGCGAGCGGGAAAGCATCTCTTTCATTTTTCGTTCCGTGTATTCGATATTGTATTTTGTATCCACATCGCCAGGATCGCGTTCAAGCGCCTGCTTATATGCATCCAGGGCCTGGCGTAATTGCCCTTGTTGAAAAAGGGCATTGCCAATATTGTAAAAAGCCTTTGCTTCAAGTGACGCGTCTCCTTTTTCCATGGCTTTCTGGTACGAATCGGCCGCCTCGGCATACTTCTTTTCCCGGTAAAGCACGTTTCCCATATTAAAAAAGATTTCAGGCTGAAGCGGCGCCTCGAGCTGTGCGTCGCTATATTTGGTCATGGCCTCGGAAAGTTTCCCCTGTTCGAGAAGCGCATTTCCTTCTTTGATCTTGGCCGAAAGCGAGCTATCCGTAAAAGCCAGGCAGGGTAAAGAGATCACGGCAACGAGAAAAGTATAAGTAATGTTCTGTAATCTCATGCCGGAACTTCCGCCTTTCTCACAGATTTTCGCTCCGAGAGGCACGCTTCCGCCACGAAGCACAGAAGCGATAAAAAGAGCGGCCATTGAAATCGATGCTCATATCTTTTCTGGCGGGAAGATTCAAGCTCCCGCTTTTCCATCTTGGAAACTTCTTCCTCATAAATCTCTTCCAGGGGGAAATTGCCCGCGCCAATGCTTCCTTTCTTGCCGCCGGTCAGTAACGCGATTTTCTGCAGGAGCACTGGGTCTAATTTCGAGAGAACCACCTTGCCTTCCGGATCTTTGACAAATGTCTTCTGCCCGCGCTCACCCGTGAGCGGAATCGGAGCGCCCTCCTGTTTGCCGATTCCTATCGGAAAAATAACTACGCCTTGTTTCTTTGCTTCTTCAACCGCTTCCATGACATCTTCTTCCAAATCTTCACCGTCCGTCATGAGAATCAACACGCGATGTTTCTTCTCGTGGCCCTCATAGGCCTTGACCGCGGTTCGAATGGCGCCGCCGATATCTGTTCCACCCTTCGGCACGCTATCCGTATCCAGATAATCCAGAAAAAGTTTTGCCGTTCCGTAATCCAACGTCAGGGGGCATTGAAGGAATGCGGATCCGGAAAAAGAAACAATTCCGATGCGGTCGCCCCGTAATAGATTGATCAGACTTTTCACTTCCCTTTTTGCTGCTTCGAGGCGGTTTGGTTTAATGTCTTCCGCCAGCATGCTCTTTGACACATCCAGCGCCACGATCAGATCCAATCCCTTGCGCTTCACTTCTTCCCAATGGTAACCCCACTTGGGTTCGATGAGCGCAAGAATGGCGAAAAGGATCCCGCTTACGACCAATACCGCCTTTGCCTTCTGCTTTGTACGGCTCACGGATTGAAGCAGATGATCAAGAAGCTTGGCATCGGCGAACCGCATAAGCGCAACTCTCCGCGATCGAAATGCCCAAGCGTAAAACGCTGCCGCCGCGGGAACAAGTATGAGCAACCAAAGAAAGCGTAAACTGCCGAATTGCATCTCAGAACTCCGTTAAGGCAAAGTGCGCAGGCGCGTATGCCTGAGCGCAGCTTCCGCCAAGATGATCATGAGTGCCAAAATCACAAATGGCTGAAAAAGTTCTTTGTATTCCATATAGGCATTAAGTTCGACCTTTGTTTTTTCAAGCCGGTCAATCTCATCATAGATCTTGCGTAAACTTTCGGTGTCCGTCGCGCGGAAATACCGCCCGCCCGTTGTTTCGGCAATTTTAGTCATCGTCTCGTCATCCACGTCAATCACCGCCCACTGATACACTTTGTTGCCAAAAAAGTCACGCGCAGGAAACGGTACTTGACCCTTTGATCCGGCACCAATAGTGTACACGCGTACGCCGGTGGCTCTTGCCAACTCAGCCGCATTCAGCGGATCGACCTTACCGGCATTGTTCACGCCGTCTGTAAGCAGTATGACAACTTTGCTTTTGCTGTCGACCTTCCGCAGGCGTGTCAGCGCTGCCGCCAATCCATCACCGACAGCCGTACCGTCCTCAATCATCCCGATCTCCGCACGCTCAAGAAATTGCAGAAGCACACCGTAGTCCAGCGTCAGCGGACACTGTACGTACGAGCGTCCTGCGAATATCACAAGGCCTATGCGATCGTTCGTGCGCTTTTTAATGAAGTCTCGCACTACGTCTTTCACCACTTCCAAACGGTTTTTCCGCTCTCCATTTAATATAAAATCTTCCGCCAGCATGCTTCCCGAAACATCGATGCTTAAAATAATATCGATGCCTTCCGTCTCCACCTTGGTTTCTTCGATGCCCTTCTGCGGACGCATAAGCGCCATGATCATCAAAAAGACCGCGACAAGACGGAGCCCGATCAATACATGGCGCAACTTCAAAATGGCCGACGGCTTTATTCTTTTAAGCTGCGAAAGCGATGAGAATGTCACTTGCCCGTTTGCCTTGTGTTTCAGATAAAGATAAATAATGGGCACGGCAAAGGCGAAGAGCCATAGAAAATTAAAGGGATCCTCAAAAATCATGCCGTGACTTCCTCCTCGTAACCGTCTTCCGCGACCGGGCTGACAACCGGGGCGGGCTTAGTCTCTTCTATAAAATGCCTTGTGGTTTCAAGCGCCTTGCGGATTTCTTCTGCCGTCGGCATCATTTTGGCATATTTCACAAGATCACAATGCGCCAGGTATTCCTTGAGAATGTTTACGAACCTGCCGTCAAGCAATTGCCCCTTTGTCACGGAATCGAGAAATTCCTCCGTGGTCTGTTCGGGAGCCCGGATGCCAAAGCGGTCTTCCAAATATTTCCGGAGACAGTTGGACACCAGATAGTAGTATTCCTTAATTTGCCTTTTCGCAATTAAATCCATTTGCTCTATCCGATCAAGTTCTTCAAGCGCCAGCTCATGCGCCGGACGCGGAGGAGGCGGCTCCGTTTTCCATAAATGTTTCCGGTAAAAGTACCAGCCGATTCCTCCCCCAGCGGAAAGGACCAGCAGGAAAAGCGCTCCGAAAATCCAAAACGGCGTCTGTGCTGGTAGCAGCAACGGAGCTTTTAAATCACGAAGGCCTTCTTCTTCGGCTTCGGCGCCCTCCTGCATGACGCTCTTTACCTCCACGAAAATCTCGGGGGATTTCAGCATGAACGACTTTCCATCGCGCAGTTTTATTTCGACGGGCTGCGGGGGGATAACATACGAGCCGGTGGTGTACGTATCCAGCAGGTACCAACTGATCCACTTAACTTTATCCCGCCCCGCTTTTCGCGGATCCTCTTGACCAAAATCCTTCACTGCAAAACCGCCCATTTGCGCCGTATAAGCCGGAAAAGAAACCTCCGCGTCTTTATCTGAAATAACTTCGACGGTGTATTTGACTTTTTCGCCAATCGTGATGGTCGATTTATCTACGTAAGCAATAACTTCCGCCGCGCCTGCCGGTACTGAGGAGACAGGCTTATCCGGCAGCGGTGACTTGGCTACTAACGGAATTGTTAGTGCCGCATCCTCTTCCGCCCCGTAAACAAAACCCTGGAGCATAACGACACTAAGTAAAGTGATAACGATCATCCGCATTACGTTTCCTTTTCGGGACCGGAGCCCGGCAATTCGATCGGAAACTCGGCAATATCCGATTCGCCTTCTTCCGGTTCCTGAGAACCATCTCCTCCTCTCGAATCGGCTGCCTGCCCGCCCGGGGAATCAGCCGGCGGCGGCTGGTCCTTTTCGCCCTCATTATCCAGAAACTTATTTGCGTAAATTTGCACTTCCTTGGAATTCACCAGGTTCATCAGTAGCTCCTGAGTCAACCGGGCTTCCTTATCTCTCCGGTAATCAAACTCCACCTGCTGCTTCACTTCTTCAAATGCTTTATCCACGGCTTCTTTCTTTTCTACAACCGAAACAACGTGGAAACCTTTTTCCGAACGAACAATGGAGGAAGCTCCTCCCGGTGCCAATTCAAAAAGACCCTTCGTAAAAGTCTCGTCAAATCCAATACCGGGAATCGGATCTTTTTCCGAAATCCAATCGCCCACCAAGCCGCCTTTTTCTTTCGTTGCCTCGTCCAGGGACTCCGATTTGGCAACAGCTTCAAACGACTCCCCTCCAACAATGCGCTTCTGAATCGACTGGGCCTTCTCTTCGGAGTCGAGCCGGATATGTTTAAATTTCAGCTTCCGTGGTTCCCGATAATTGATTTTATGCGCCTCGTAATAATTACTCAAATCGTCGGGATCCACCTGGATTTTTCCGGTGATCTCCTGCTGGATAACCTGCTCTATGATGATTTGCTTTTTCATATCCTGGAGCTGCTCCCGCACTTTGGGATCGCGATGAATGCCCAGTTTCATTCCTTTGTCGAAAAGAAGTTCGTGCGCCACGTAATGTTCGACAAATTCGAGTTTTCTTTCGTTGCTCCGCGTAAATCCCTCTTTCATCCAGGGCGGGAGTTTTTCGAGCTGCGCATTGATCTCGCCCATCGTAATTTCACGAAGGCCGATTCTGGCCACAACTTCTCCAGGCGCTTTTTCTTTCGCTTCCTCTCCACCCAAAGCGGTCCGGCTCTCAAGCTGGTACTCCGCATCGAGTCCGCGCCCGAGACGCTCAAGGCAGGTCACGATGTAACTCCCGATTTCGTCTTTCAGGTCGGACTTCGGATCGGCAATCTCGGCCTTGTAGAAATAACTGAGCGCGTCCTCATACAAATTCGCGCCCAAAAGCATCTCGCCGATGGAATAGTAAATTTTCCCCCGCGCTGGGCCGTCCAATTCTGCCGCCTCCAAATAGTCCTCATAGGCGAAAACAGCCTGATCAACCAGACCGTCGGATTTCAGCCGGTTGGCATATTCGCGCATTTGGTCCATCGTCCAACCAGATTGCTCGCCCGCCGGAGTATGCGGCACTCGGCCGTTCTTAACGATCAAAGCAGCCAGAACGGAAAACAAAATAAGTGTCGCGAATGAAAAAAAGACGGACCGGCGGTCAAATATTGGCCGCGATTTCTTTACCGGTATCTGTTCCTGCATGGCTTAATCCTCCAATCGAGTGATAAGTTGCAAGTGTTAAGTCGTAAGTAAAGTGCAAAACAAAGCGCGAAAATAAAAATAATTCCTGATTCTCGCCTTGTATGTGACATTTACCAAATCATTCAACCAAGCTCTTATGAAACCCATGTAAAATTCTTCCAACCTCGTCACACAAGGAATTCAAACGAATGAAAAGCTCCTCTCTTAGGAAACCCAGTTCACTTGATAGTATCAGCAAATACTTAACCTCTTCCAAAGAACCGTCAGCAATATTGATAAAATGGGCATAGTCCTTCTTACTTTTTCTTTTGAAACCCTCGACTATATTGGTGGGTACAGAAACCGCAGCTCTGCGAATCTGAGAAATAAGCCCGTACTTCTCCTCCACCGGAAAATCCTTGGTTACTTTATAGATTTCCAGCACGAGTTCATGCGATTTCTTCCACGCGGTTAAGTCTCTGAATGTTTTTATCATTCTTTGCTCTCATTTTTTTACTTACGACTTATCACTTACTACTTACGACTCTTTTTTTATCGTTCCCGCGCGCGCATTCTAAAAAATCGCATAAGCGGTTCTACATACGAGCGCCCCGTACTTACGCCGATTTGGTCGACATCCACCTGTTTAAAGAGCTGCTCCGTACCGGCCCGTACTTTTTTGGAAAGCACGCTGAAGCCCTTGCGCGTATTTTGATCCGAGGTATCGACAAGCACCGCTTCTCCGGACTCCGCATCGAGAAGCTCGATCATTCCGATATCGGGTAGTTCTGTTTCTCTCGGATCGCTGATGGATATGGCAATGAGGTCATGACGTTTATTGGCAATGCGCAGGGCACGGCCGTAGCCATTGGCCAGAAAATCAGAGACCAAGAAACTAACCGTGCGGCGCTTATTCACAGAACTAAGGAATTGAAGGGCTGCTTCAATCTTGGTTCCTCGGTTTCTCGGCTGGAAGAAAAGGACCTCCCTAATGACACGCAGCACATGCCGCTTACCTTTTTTGGGAGGAATATACTTTTCAACCTGGTCTGTAAAGATAATCAATCCGACCTTGTCATTATTTTTAATAGCTGAAAACGCGAGAATCGCACAAAGCTCGGCCGCGTATTCATTTTTTAACTGCCGCTGGGTGCCAAATTTTCCGGAAGCGCTTGCATCTACAATAAGCATTACGGTAAGCTCGCGCTCCTCAACGAATTTCTTGATGAACGGCTTTCCGTATCGCGCCGTAACGTTCCAATCGATCGTGCGCACTTCATCCCCCGGTCGGTACTCACGCACCTCATCGAACTCTATGCCCCGGCCTTTAAAAGTGCTGTGGTATTCCCCGGCCAGCAAATCGTTGACCAGCCGGTTGGTGTGAATTTGAATGCGCTGAACTTTTTTCAGTAACTCTTTGGGTATCATGGCACCACTACAGTATCAAACACTTTATTGATGATATCTTCTGTCGTCACCTCATCCGCTTCGGCTTCATACGTAATGATCACGCGGTGTCGGAGAACATCGAGCCCGATTTTCTTGATGTCCTGCGGCGTTACGTACCCGCGGCCCTGGAGAAAAGCGTAGGCTTTGGCCGCCAGCGTCAGATTGATCGTTGCCCGCGGTGATGCGCCATATTCGATATAGCTCTTGACGTCCAGTTTGTAGGCTTCCGGCTCGCGTGTCGCCATTACCAAATCAACAATATAGACTTCGAGCTTTTCGTCCAAATAAATCTGGTCCACCAATTTCCGCGCGCGCAAAATTTCCTCAGGAGTAATGACCGCTTTTACGTCAAAACTTCTGTTCACATGCGCCATCCGCCTGAGAATTTCCTGCTCCTCTTTCTTATTGGGATAGGTGATTTTCAGTTTAAGCATAAAACGGTCCACCTGCGCTTCCGGAAGCGC
>JACQQS010000037.1 GCA_016206925.1 Candidatus Omnitrophota bacterium | reverse complement strand
GTGGTTTCTCACAACCGTCTTTGCCACGGAGGAGGATATTTTATACTTCCTTCTGTAAGGCCAAGCCTTTTCAAGTCTCACTGGTCAAACCAGTGGCTTACCTATCATTGAGTTAAGGAGCGCGGATTTTCCGGCATTTGTGTACCCGACAAGAACCGCGCGCACGAACTGTCTTCTCTCCCGATGCTGTCTCAGACGCGCCCGGTGTTCGCTTAAATCCTTCAACTCTACTTTTAATCGCGTGATACGCTGCCGAATCTTACGCCGGTCCACCTCCAGTTTTTGCTCGCCGGGCCCCCTCGTTCCGACGCCACCTCCAAGCTTTGAAAGAAAAACTCCGCGCCCTTCAAGCCGCGGCAGAAGATACATATTTTGAGCGAGTTCCACCTGCAGTTTTCCTTCACGCGTCTTTGCTCTGCGCGCAAATATATCAAGGATCAATCCCGTCCGGTCAATGACGGTCCGGAGAAACTCCTGCTCCAGATTCCGCGTCTGCGAAGGCGTAAGATCAACGCCAAAAACAAACGTTACTGCTTTTGCGCGGTCCGCCTCCCGGCGAAGCTCTTCTACTTTGCCCTTGCCGATGTAATACTTGGCCGTTTTTTCTTCAACCGGCGCGTCTACTTCAGCGACCAGCACACCCGTGGAAGACCGGATAAGCTCCCGCATTTCAAGACGCCTTTCTTCCGATTCGGACTTGGAAAGGCCCTTGTCATAAACATGGGCAAAAAGAATCAGCTCTTTGTCCGGATTAATCCGCATGCCGCAATCTCAAAATGCCGCTCATTTTTTGCACTGCGCTTTTGAAACCTTCGGCTGTTCCCACATCCAGCCATTCAATCCAGGGTTCGCGGCGATACCAGGTAAACTGTTTTTTCACAAGGTGCCGGGTGGCCAGCTTAACGGAATCCGATATGACTTTTAACTCAACTCTATCCAACTTCAAGCGCGCAGGTTTCTCTGGATTAGTTAGCGCTGCCCAAATCTGGCGATAACCGATGGCCTGTTTGACCGTACGGTTCAAACGTTTCCGAAGAAGCCCGCGGGCCTCTCGTATCCACCCTTTCCTGAACATCGCATCAATTCTTTTCTCGACCATACGGTAAAGCTTCTCGCGATCCATCGTCAATCCGAACACTTTGTAGTCATAGCCGAGTTGTTCAAGGGAAGGAAGTTCTTCCGATTTTCCATTTTTCATCGCTAAGGCAATTTCCAGAGCCCGGATGACTCGTCGAGAATTACTTTGGTCAATTTCCCGCGCGCGCTCCGGCGCTAAAGTTGACAATCGTTCGACCAGGTGCTTCAAGCCTTTCTTCTCACACTCTTTTTCAAGCTTCAACCGCAAACCATTTTTTGCCTTAGGATATCTCGTGAGACCGCGGACAAGCGCCCGGACATACAGCCCGGAACCTCCGGCTACCAGCGGAATGTGCCCGCGGCGCGTAATTTGCCTGATCGCCTCGAGCGCTTTCTTCCGGAAAAGAAAACCAGAAAAAGATTTTGATGGTTCCACCATATCAATCAAGTGATGCTTAACGCGGCGCTGTTCTGTTGCGGCCGGTTTGGCGGTACCTATGTCCAGCCCTTTGTATACTTGCATTGAATCAGCGGAAATAATTTCAACTGGAAATTTGCGGGCAAGCTTTGAGGCCAGCTTTGACTTCCCGATTCCCGTCGGCCCGACAAGAATAAGCACAAACGGTTTCATGGATATTACATCTTCTCCGGCGCGCGCACCCCGAGTATATTCAAACCGTTTCTAAACACAATTCTTGCGGCGTCGACTAAAATCAAGCGCGCATCCGTGAGCGCCAAATCATCTGTGACCACACGGTGCAATGTATAGAACTTATGAAAAACCTGCGCAAGTTCGCGCAGATAATCAAATACCCGGTACGGCTCAAGCAGCCGTGCCGCATCGGCAATCTGTTCTGGAAATTCAGAAAGTTTCTTTACCAAAGCCATCGTCTCCAGCTCCTTCAAGAGAGTAAGGTCCGCCTGTTTGGGAATGGGCCGTCCCGCAAAGGCCAGGATGCTCGAAATACGCGCGTGCGCGTATTGCAAATAAAACACTGGGTTATCGTCGGACTGTTTCTTTGCCAATTCCACGTCAAAATCGAGGTGCGTATCGATCTTGCGCTGAATGAAGAACACCCGCGCGGCATCGACGCCCACCTCTTCCATTAATTCGCGCAACGTCACAAACTCGCCCGCGCGCGTCGACATGCGAAAAGGCGCGCCGCCGCGGTAAAGGGTTACCAATTGAACGATCAAGACTTTAACACATTCTGGGTTATGCCCCAGCGCCTGACACGCTCCCCTTAAACGCGCTACATATCCGTGGTGATCGGGACCAACCAGGTTAATAAGAAGCTCGTTGCCGCGCGCAAACTTATCCCGGTGATAGGCCATGTCCGGCGCCAAGTAAGTAAATTCTCCCGTCGATTTCTGCACGACACGGTCTTTGTCATCTCCGTAGTCGGTTGATTTGAACCACCTTGCGCCATCTTTTTGGTAAAGAGCGCTGCGTCCCGCTAAAATCTTAAAAGCCTCGGCAATTTTTTCCTTGTAAAGAGATTTTTCGCTGAAATAGTTGTCGAAAGTAACGTGAAGCATGTTCAAATCTTCCAGAATACCTTCCATTATGGATTCAACGGCAAACGCTCCGGCCTTTGCTTCTCCCTTCTCCGTAAGCGGAACTTTTGCGCCCTCTTTCTTTTGAAGGTTCTCCGCCAGCTCGGCAACGTAGGCACCTTTGTAGCCTTCTTCGGGAAAGGGATACGTTTGCCCGACAATTTCCGCATATCTGGAAAGAACGCTTGCCCCCAAAAGCCTGATTTGCCGGCCCGCATCGTTCAGGTAGTATTCTCTTGTCACGCGATAGCCGCTCATCTCAAGTAAACGGGCAAGCGTGTCGCCCACAATCGCCTGACGGCCGTGGGCAATGGTTAACGGCCCTGTCGGGTTCGCGCTGACGAATTCAATCAAAACTTTTTTGCCGCCGCCCGCCTCGGATTTACCGTACGATTCGTTTTCTTTTCGAATCGCATTCAAAATCTCGTTTCCGGCGCCGCGCTTCAGAAAGAAATTGATAAAACCGGGGCCGGCCAATTCGATACGGTCGATCAATCCCACGGCAAGCCCGGAGTTTCTTTCTTTATCCAACGCTTTCTTGATCACTTCCGCAACCATACGCGGCGAGCGCTTTGCAGGCCCCGCAAGGCGGAATGCCAAGTTGATACAAATGTCCCCATGCTCCGGACTCTTGGATAATTCAATCTCATAAGAAAGTGGCGCCGCCGAGGCCGGAATGGCCAGCGCACGAACGATCTCGGGAATCGCTGAATCAACGAAGTCTTTAATGGATGTTTTCATGGGAGATGAAAGCGGAATGAATATGGCTACTTCACACTGGCGGCATCGCCCCAAAGGCGTTCCAGCCCGTAAAAATGCCTCATTTGATAATGGAAAATATGGACAATCACATCGCCGTAATCCAGAAGGATCCACTGTCCATCGCGTTCGCCCTCCACATGCCATGCGCGAACGTCCTTCTCACGCAATTCATCGACTATGTGGCGGGAAACTCCCTGAACATGCCGGTCAGAGGTGCCCGTTGCAATAACAAAGTATCTTGTGAAATTGGCCAGCTTGCGGACGTCCAGAATCACAACGTCCTCGGCCTTTTTATCCTCGCAGGCTTTCTTTACTAAATGCGCAATCCTCTTGGGCTGCATTTTAATCGCCTGAATTGCGTATTCAGGCGCCGCAGGCGAGAATTGGAATTCTCGTCACTGCAAGAAAAAAGGCATACTGTTTTTCAGCATGCCTTGGTAACTCCCGACACAACACTAGAATTATTTCATTCCCATAATACGGCAAAGCGACGTTGAGCATACTGGACACTTTCCTTTCATCGCCCGCCGGCCGTTTTTAAGCGTCTCCTCTTTGGCATCATTCATCTGTACTTTCTTCTTACATTTAACGCAATATGCTTCCAAGAAAACACCTCCTCGGGTTCAGAAAACGGCTAGATTCTACATAACAGCATCGTAAATGTCAAACTGTCCACAAGTTACGTCAAGTCCGCCCTAAGTTCTTCCCCCTAAGACAGATCGGCCGAAGATTATGGACACTTAACCAAATTTTCGGGAATCCTGAATAATGGCGCAGGATGGATTTAATCTACTTCAAATGAAACGGGTAGGTACAAAGTCATTTTACTTTCAATGATTTCGAGCGGAAATGAAGGAAAAGGTGCGCTTTTCTTGATCGCTTGAACAGCCGCTTTGTCAAACCTTGGATCGCCGGAGCTTTCAACAATCTTTAAATCACTGATTTGCCCTTTCCGGTGTAAGACGAAAGACACATAGACCATTCCTTCCTTCTGTTCTCTCACCACTTCTGCGGGATATCGTATATGGCCCTTAATCCGGAAGGATAATTTATGATAGTAGGAGTTAAAAACCTTGAAAACAAGTACATCGCTAAGATCGATATCTTCCACCCGTGCCACGCGGGTAGAACGCCTGGGCAAAGGAGTTGTCTTTTTGAACAGGCCCGCGATTTGATCCGACGTAGAACCGTCTTTTTTGGGGGCGGCTTCCTTGTACTTTCCGACTGCCCTCTCAACCATTTCCGGAAGAAAAACAGCCGCGCTGCTCGCCGGTGTGATGGATGCAGATAAGCTGTTTTGGTTTAAAGGTTTGGCAGCTTCTTCTGTCACATCTAAGGTCTCGACTGGAGTTTCGTACACAACCGTTGGTGCCGGAAGAGGCATAGGACGGTTCGCCAGCCAACGCGACTCTGTATTGTGCCAACCTGTGACAAGCGTTAAATGGATGCAAAAAGATATGAAAAAAGCGCCGGAGAAAACCGGATCCGATGAGAGAGAAATATTATAGCCAGACGCTCTTTTCACTCGCCCGTATCAGAAGTGCGGTTCAGAATGGTAAAAAATTTCGAATAGCTCTTGTTCGCAAAGTTTAGCTTTGTTCTTTCAGAAATTTCTACCGGCTGGCCGGCATAAAACGTGTGCCGGTCATCATCTTCGCCCATCAAAAAAAGGCTTGTCAGCAACGCGTAATCACCCTCCCAAACGTCCTTTTCCTGTTCAGACTTTACCACCACCAGCTGGCTTTCAATGGAAATGCTGTCCACCGCTTCATTGGCCAAAATAAAATGCGGCCGGTAACCGGGCAAATTCAGAATCTCAAAAACTTCTTTGGATATTTTTTTGGACTGTCCGCGCTGGTAGGCGTTTCCGTATTCATCCTTCACTTTATTGAACGGCCCGCGAAAAATGGCGTAACGCGCTGGTTCGGTTTTGTCCATCGCAACGCGGTCTAACTTAAATCCGCGAACGTTCGTGGAATAAAAATTTATTCCGTCGATATTCTTCCAGAAACCGAATTTCAATTGCTCGACGCTGAAAAATCCTGCTTTTCTGATGATTTTCAAATACTGTTCGATATCGAGCGCGCCAGCCAGAGAAAAACCCCATTTGCACTCATTGGTTTTTATGTATTGCGGAACGGCCGTATCACTCACGATGTCGGAAACAGAAAACCGCCCCCCGGGCCGGAGTACGCGGAAAATTTCCTCAAAAACAGCGGTCTTGTTCCTGGCCATGCCCAGTTGATAATTGTAAAGCACCAAATCAAATTGTTCATGTTCCAGAGGAAGATCTTCCGCTGTTCCCTTTTTGAAATCAATGGCCGAACCCGGAAAGCTCAAGTTTTTGGCCACACGCGAACCGTTCCTCCGCGCAATGGAAAACAAATCATCAGCGAGCTCAACACCTACAACTCTGCCCTCAGACCCGGCCAACCGCGCCGCCTCAAAGCAATGAATGCCCGCCCCGCAACCAATTTCCAGAACGGCTTCTCCGGGCCCCAAATCCTTTAGGCCGAGAGGCAGCCCGCTGCCTTGAGAAACCTCTAAAACTTCCTGCGGAATGTAGGTTTCGAGATCTGTAAATTCATAGGGTTCTGCATATGCAAGCGCCGGGTTTGGAAAAAGCGACGCGCTCTTGAACCTTTCTCTCGCTATATCTCTCACGACTGGCATAGTTTAAATCACCTTTAGAGCAACATTATATAGGACTTTATAGGAAACTTCACCCTCTAATTGAAATATTTTTGCAAACGTTTTCGGAAACTTGTCCTAAGAAAAGTATTGGTGGGCGATTCCTACGGAATGCAACGTGATTTCATGACACCTGATATTGATGCCTGTTTCCAATTCCGGATACTTCGCCAGAGCGGACTCAAAACCTTCCGACAAGGCCAGACTGTACTTAAGCGTCGCCTGTTCGAGGACCGCCGATGCCTGCTTCGGGCAAATGCTCGGCATATTGGCGACAGCGAAGCGAATATTTCCAAAGGAATCCAGATAAACGGGATCGTCGTATGTTGTCGAATGCGACTCGGCAACGTTGCCACCCTGATCGATTGAAATATCTATAATTAATTTCTTCTTTGAGCGGCTTATTTTTCCGAGCATCTCTTTTGAAATAATGACGGGCGCCCGGTTACCGGCCCGGTGCACGGCGGAAACGATCACGTCACAATCCGACAAAATCGCTTCAACATTTTCCTTCGGGTCGCGGATTATGATGGGTACATTTTCCTCACGGCAATACACCGTAAGAAATTGTTTCCTTTTTGGATCGGGTTCGGTCAGGAAAACCTGCCCGCCCATTCGAGCAGCCGTCTCCGCCGCCGCTAGCCCGGCCTGCCCCCCGCCCAGCACAACTACCTTCCCCGGCACTATCCCTTTCGGAATTTCCGGATACCGCCCGGCAGCCTGATGCACCAGTTTTTTACCGCTCTCGCTAAGCCTTGCCGTATTGCGCGTTACTTCCGTCAGATTTCTGAATATGCCCGCATAATAACCGGCCAGCGTTCCGGCCACCTGGCTCATGGGTTTAAGAAGCGGTGTGCTGCCGTCAACTTCAACCGTTTCGTAACCAATTGCGGTAATTCCGGAAGCAACGAGCGCCTTCACCAATGCGCACTGCTCCTGGGATGCTAAATGCAGATAGCAGAACAAAACCTGGCTCTCCCGCAAAAATCCGAACTCGGCGGAGACCGGCTCTTTCACCTTTTGAATAATCGAAGCCATCTGCCAAAGCTCGCGCGCTTCGCTAACGATATTGGCACCCGCTTTCAAGTACAAATCATCAGTGAAACCGGCACCGGTTCCGGCGTCCTTTTGAACCAGAACGCGCGCGCCGTGCTCCGTCAATGTGCGAACACCGGTTGGAGTGAGTCCTACGCGTTTTTCGTTCGGTTTGATTTCTTTAGGAATGCCGACAATTTCCAAGTTTTAATCTCTAAATCGATTCGTGATGGGCATGCGCCTGCCGAACCACGCTTTCGTGCTTATGCGGAGCGTCGGCGCTGCCTGCCGCCGCTTGTATTCATTATGATCCACCAGATTGAGAACGCGAAAGATAACGGACGGAGAAATCCGGCTGCGATACCTGGCTTCAATTTCGGCTCTTGAAAGATTTTCCTCTACGTAGTCCCGCAAGATTTTGTCTAATTGATCGTACGGCGGCAGAGAATCCTGGTCCGTCTGATTCGGGCGCAGTTCAGCGGACGGCGGTTTTCTCAATGTGGCGGCGGGAATGACCGGAGAAATTCCATTCCGGAAGCGGGCAAGCTTATACACTTCGGTCTTGAACACATCACCTAAAACGCAGAGCCCTCCGCACATATCTCCGTAAAGTGTGCAATAGCCGACCGCAAGCTCGGATTTATTCCCCGTTGAAAGCAGGAGCCGCCCTTCGCTATTCGAAATATACATCAGTTCCAGCCCGCGAAGGCGTGCCTGAAAATTTTCATCCGCAAGCGTAATCTCCCGCCCTTTCGTTTCTCCGTAACGCTGCCGGCGCGCTTCATCATACATTCCGGTAATCGGAATTTCGCGAAATTCGATTCCAAGTTTTTCGGCAAGTTCCCGGGAATCCTGAATACTCCCCTCCGATGAATAAGGACCGGGCATCGTAACACCCAGTACGTTTTCCGCGCCAAGCGCGTCAGCCGCGAGCGCAGCGGTCAGCCCTGAATCAATGCCGCCGCTTAAGCCAAGCACGACGTGCGTGAAACCATTTTTCCTGCAGTAATCGCGTATGCCAAGCTTTAATGCAGCGTAAACCAGTCGCACGCGCTCCGGATTACCGCGCGGTCGCGGATGGACTGCACCTAACTTAAACATGAAAAGCCCCTCTTCGAACGCCGGAGCGCGAAACCGGATCCTGCCGTCGGGCGTTGCTACAAGGCTTCGCCCGTCAAAGATCAAATCATCCTGCGCACCGGTTTGATTAACGTAAACGATGGGCACGCCGCATTTCCGCGACTGCCGGGTAACCAGCGCTTCCCGGACCGGGCCGACATTTTGATGAAACGGAGATGCGGAAATGTTGACGATGAATTCGGCTCCGAGCTCCGAAAGTTTCTGGGTTGGCTTTTCCTCGTAGTCATCATCCCAAAGATCTTCGCAAATGCTCGTTCCGATTTTCCAGCCTTTGAATTCAAAAAGCCGGGATTTTCCGCCCGGCTGGAAGAAAATCTGCTCCAAGAATACATCGTAAGTGGGAAGCAATGTTTTGTATTGCTTGTGTACAATGCCCCCGCGATAAATAGCGGCAAGTGCATTGAATGATTTCTTTTCTCCGGCCTGCCGGTCGATAAAGCCCACGATAACAAGCGGCCTCAATCGCGCAGTCATTTTCTGAAGTTTCTTCAAAGCGCGGAGGCCGGCTGCCACAAACCGGGGTTTATTGGCAAGGTCCCACACCGGATAGCCACAGATAGACATTTCGCTGAAAATTACGATATCGGCTCTCTTTTTATGCGCTTCGCGCACGCGGGAATAAATCCGCTGGAGATTTCCTTCAAAATCTCCAACCGTTGGATTCACTTGTGCAATGGCAATATTTAATGGTTTCATTATGATTCGTGTTGTAGAGGCGCACCGCAGTGCGCCCAGGCGGACAGCGTCCGCCCCCACAATTATTTTCCATCTAACAACGCTTCAAATTGTTCCATATCTGTCGTAGGAAGCTTGCAAATATAGTTTTCACAGACATAGGCCGTTGCTTTTCCGTCGAGCGGTCTTTGGTCTTCAATGAAGGGAATCAATTCAGCAATGTCCCGGACAGCGCTTTCCGAAGGCGGCCTAAACGCAACAACTTTATTGGGAATGAATCGGCTGAAAACTTCATTTATCATTTCAATCGCGCCCGTCGCATCTGTCCCGCCGGCAATGACAATTTCCTTCGACGGGCCCATCGCAAAATCAAACGCAGAGAGAAATTGGGGATACGCGGTCGGCGCCGATTCAACTTCCGCGGAGAACGCTTTTATCATATTTTCCGCGTACTTCTCGTAAGCTTCGTTCATGGTCAACCGGCCGAGGCGCAGCAAATTCAACAAAGCAAACGAGTTCCCTGACGGAATGGCGCCATCGTACAATTCTTTCGGTCGAGTGATAAGCGCCTCTCCATCCTTCGGCGTCATATAAAATCCTGCGGACTCGGCGTCCCAGAACAAATCGATCGTGATATCCGTCAAGCGTTTTGCTTCCCGCAGATACTTCATATCAAACGTAGCTTCATATAATTCGAGAAGCCCGTTCACAAAAAACGCGTAGTCTTCAAGCTTACCGTCGATGCCGGCTTCCCCATCTCGGAAGCGGTGTAGAAGCCTTTCATTCTTCGCAACCAAATGCGACAAAATAAAATCGGCGGCGCGTTCTGCCGCTTGGCGATAACGATCATCATTCAACACGCGCGCGCCAAATGCAAAACTTGAAATCATGAGCCCGTTCCAATCCACGAGGACTTTGTCATCCAAATGCGGCCTCGGCCGTTTCAGCCGAGTTTCAAAAAGTTTCTTCTTGGACCGCTCTAAAGTATTCTTGGTTTTCTCAACGGACCAATTCAAATACCGCGCGGTCTCTTCAATGGAATGCGCCTGATAAAGCGTATTCAACCCCTTAAATTCACCTTGCGGATCGCTCCGCGCATTTCCAGCCGGCTCAGCGCCGAATTGATAAATGATTGCCTTTGCGGAATCAGCTTCGAGAAGCTCCTTTAATTCCGATTCGCTCCAAAGATAAAAAGCGCCTTCCCTTTTTTCCGTTCCGCCCGGAGGAAGGCTGTCCGCATCTTCGGCCGAATAAAAGCCGCCTTCCGGATGCGTCAGATCACGCAGCACGTATTCAAATATCTCACGGGCAACGGCTGCGTACGTTTCCTTCTTCGTGATTTGATATGCTTCCAGATAAGTCCGGGCAAGCAGCGCCTGATCGTAAAGCATTTTCTCGAAATGCGGAATGCGCCAGTTAGCGTCGGTGGAATATCGGTGAAATCCGCCGCCGATCTGGTCGTACATTCCGCCCTTGGCCATTTCGACCAGCGTTTGTTCAGCCATCTGTAGGGGCGGTTCATGAACCGCCCCTACATTGTCTTTCGTCCGCTTCCAATACCGGAAAAGGAGCGACAGGAGATGGCTCCGAGGAAATTTGGGCGCGGAACCAAATCCTCCGGACCGCGCGTCAAAATTCATCTGGAGCTGTTCAAACGCCTTCTTTAAAACAAGCTGATCCAATTCACCCTGCGGCCGGTCTTTTCTTATATTCCGGAGCACTTCCGTTAGATCGGCTGCGGTGCTGATCACATCCTGCCTTTTTGATTTCCAAGCTTCCGCAACGGAGAGAAGCAAGGACTTGAATCCGGGGCGTCCCCAGCGGTCATCCGGCGGAAAGTATGTTCCTCCGTAAAACGGCTTAAGTTCCGGCGTAATAAAAACGGAAAGCGGCCAGCCTCCCGAGCCGGTCAAAGCCATTACCGCCTGCATGTATATTTGATCCACATCGGGCCGTTCTTCGCGATCCACCTTGATCGACACGTAATTTTCATTCATTACTTTCGCAATATCCTCGTTTTCAAAGGATTCATGCTCCATCACGTGGCACCAATGGCAGGTGGAATATCCGATGGAAAGAAACATCGGCTTATCCTCTTTCTTCGCCTTCTCAAACGCTTCCGCGCCCCACGGATACCAATCTACGGGGTTTTCCGCGTGCTGCAGGAGGTAGGGGCTTTTTTCTTTTGCCAATCGATTTTTGCGCATTTCTTTGTCCAGGTTAATCGGGGCCTTACCGCATCCGAAATGAGCGGTTACCGAAAGAATCAGAATTGCGGCTATGCCAAACTTTCTAAAAAGATTTTGCAAAATTTTCGAAGTCCCGTTTCAAAAGCGCCTTGTACCGCAACGCGGATGATGCGCCGGCTTTTATTCTTAAGTGATTCGTAATCGCCAAGTGCCTGTGCGCGCTTTAAAACTTCAAACGAGTACGGCTTTCCCGGAATGGCTGCGTCCGTTTCGGATTCATGAACAATTTGAATGAATAGGCCGCCGGCCGGACCACCCTTATGCAGTTGTCCGGTTGAATGCAGGAATCGCGGGCCAAATCCGACCGTTGATGCCACGCACTTTTTCTTAAGCAATGCCGCACGTATCGGATTCAACATTCTCTTAACGGGCTCCGACGGCTGTCCAAAAATCATGAAAGCAATGTAGTTGCCAGGTTTAATCGTATCGAGAAGCGCCTTAAGACTGTCACTACGAGGAAGCATGCCATCGCGTAGGCGGGGCGCCGCGCCGACCGCCGCTCGGCCAAGCGGCGTCTCGCCCCGCAGACTCCCGGGCGGGACGCCCGGGCTACTATCCGTGTCTTCTCTTAATCTGCCTTTCTCTGCAAAACTCGCGAGAAGCGATTTCGTGATCTGCTTGCTCTCCGAAACATTTGGTTCGTCAAAAGGATCAATGACCAGGCAAATTCCGGCTACGGCCGTAACCATCTCCCAGAAAAAGAAAAGTGCGCCAATATCGTAAATGTCCTTCAGCACAATCTGAGCGGCGGGATGGCCGAGCTTGAGCAGATCATTTTGCCTCTTCTGCGGCGGATTGCCTTTCACTCGTGCCAGGCGTGTAAAGGCAAAGAACCGATCTTGGCCGTAAAATTTTAAAAGCGTTCCGGGTTCGCAGACAACGGGCAACACTCCTTTGCCCTGTTTGCCTGTACTTTCCGCGACAAGCTGCTCCACCCAATCACCGAACGGCTCAAGCGCTTTTGGAAAATAAAGCGTCAGTTTATCGCGACCCAGTTTTGCTGACTCGGCAAGTGCTGCACCAAGGAGAATGGCTGGATTCGCTGAAATCGGTACGTCGCTTCCGGATTCAAGGACCGCCATTTCGGCGCGCTCAAGAAGTTTTTCAATATCAATACCCATCAGCGCGGCCGGGACCAGTCCGAAATAAGTAAGCGCGGAATAACGGCCGCCGACATCTTCCGGAGTAAGGAAAATTTTCCGGAAGCCATTCTCCCCGGCTGTTTTTTCAAGAGAAGAACCAGCGTCCGTAATCGCAACAAATTGCCTGCCTGCTGCGGCACCCTGCTTTCGTTTTAAGAGATCGTAAAAATAAAGGTAGAACGACTCGGTCTCAATCGTCGATCCGGATTTGCTGGAAACAATAAACAGGGTTCGGTTGAGTTCAACGGATTGCTCAACTTCCTTAACGGCAACCGGATCGGTACTGTCCAGGACGATTAACTTCGGATAACCCTTGGGGCGCTTAAATACTTTGCTGAACACATCCGGCGCAAGACTGCTTCCGCCTATTCCGAGGAGTACAACGTAGCCGAATTTTTCACGGACAACCTCTTCGGCAAAATTTTTAATTTCAGGAACCGCTGCTTTCGAAACCATCGGCGCATCCAGCCAGCCCAGCCTGCCCCGAATGCCCGCCTGCACAGCCTTGTCCGCAGTCCAGACCGTTCCGTCCTTATTCCAAAGCCTTCGCGCGAAATCTTTCCCTTCCAAAGACTTGATCGTGCCGCGCACCGCCTGCGCCAGTTCCACGCGGGGAAATTGGATCGAGAATCTTTCCGTTACCGCTGGAATAGATTTTTCCGCAGTCTTCATATTAATATTGTTTTCGCGCGAGGTGGTTAAACGGATCAAAATATTTTCGCCAGAGCGTTTCGGAAGACGAAAATTGGTTCGTCCCCAGAAAATAATCAACAACCGCTTCTCGCAAACGAGCAAACTCTTTAAGGCGGGGGAAAGACCGGGCAGAACTTAAACTCAAATCAAACAATTCCAACGCCCTGAAGACAGCTTGTTTAGAATATTCTTCATTCCCCTTCTTCCGCCAATTCAACGCCCGGCTGACCTCACTCCCAATATTGGCTAATTGCTCGCAAAGCGGCATTTCACCCCAACGTCCCGATGCTAAATCTTTGTGTTGAACGCTCATTTTTTCACCCACTTGTCGACAACCGCTGTGATTTTTTTTTGAACCGCCGGATCATCCACTCCGCGGCTCATATTCCCTTGCGAGGGACGCATGTTAATCACAGAATCAAACTCGATAAAGTCATCCCCCGGAAGATCAGGGTAGAAATTTATGCCCCACAGATTATTTTGCTTGGAACCGTTTTCGAGAAGCAACGCCTCCAGATCAGAGTGCAATTCCGCGTCAATGGCAAGCAAACTTTTTTCGATGTCCGCAACAGCTTTGACCATATCGCCGAAGGTATTCACCGCTATTTTTTTTAACTCATCAACCGTAATTGATTTATCTAATATCTTCATAGTTTTGTTATTTGTGACTGGCCAAATTAATTACCTACTCGCGGACCTGTCCCTCCATGGACCTGAGGGGAGTCGAACCCCTGACCTCTACAATGCGAATGTAGCGCTCTCCCAGCTGAGCTACAGGCCCATGGATGGGCAGCTTCAATTTGGGTAGATCGGAAGAAGCTGTTCAGGATGAACAGCTCGCATCTTTAGATCTGCCCAAATTGAAACAGGCAAACATGATTTATTTGGTAAGGAAGATCGCTAATCACTTGCTTGAAATTCAATTTTACTTGCTTCGGTAACACGTTCTGATGTGTCCAGAATTTCGAGAGACACAAGATTTCCCTTCTGATCATAATCCAATATAACACCCGGCTTTTCTTCATCACTCTCGGAAACTTTTGTATCCGTCCTAAAAATGACGCTAAGCGTATCGGTTTTCATATCATAAGTTACCTTCATCGCATTACCTCCAATACTCACAATCTACCTCAAAGCAAAATTTTAGCGAAATATTAATCTCTAGCCATCGGTTTAAGAAACCTGCTGTCCAGCAAGCAGCTTTTCCACCTCTTCCGACACAAAACGGAAGCGGGCGACGACTTCCATATAGCGCTGATCGTTCTCCATCCTGCGGAGCTCTTCCTGAATTTTCGGGAACTGCTCATTTGTGTCGGTCTTCGCTTTGAGCTCTTCAATGCGCTTTTGGATTTTCTTGTAGCTTCGGCTTTTCTCACGAAGCGCTTCGTCGTCTTCGTGCAGCCAGGCAAAATTGATAAACGCGCGGAAACCGGCATCGTGGACGATCCGCTCCGGCTGATTTTTGAGCAGGTGATAAAACTGTTCTGACCTCTCGTCCATCATCGCGAGTCCCAGTTCGAGACTCTGATCAATGGCCTCGCCCAGTTCGGGCTGATGGAGCCTCACCAAATCGTGGAACGCCACTTGCAGTTTCTTGTAAGAAGAAACATATTTCTCCCAAGCTTCATCCTTGGGCGCGCCGGCCGAAGCAGGTAAAGTGAAAACAATAACAAGTAAACCCGCGGTCATTACGAGAAGGCCAGCAGGCCGACGAAGCAATCCACGGGCACTGAGATTGCTTCGAGCGCTTCGCGCCCTCGCAATGACGACATTAAGATCACAAGTCCTCATTTTCTCTCCACCCTTCTAATCTCTTCCGTCCGGAGGAAGTTATTTTTCGTATTCTCATAAAAAATTAGCCTGATCATAGGATTCTCCTGGAGCAAATGACTTGAACGTTTCTCGAAATACTCGGGAATCTGCGGATAAAATGCGTCGCCTTCGAATGCCTGTTCGATCAGCGTCAGATAAATTCCGTTTATCCCCTCCATGGTTTGCCGGAAAAGATCGGCACCGCCGATGATGTACGCGCTATCCGTCCTGACCGCTTCAAATGCCTTCTCGGGTGAGTTAAAAAATCGAAGACCTTCGGCGCCCACGCCCCGCGAGCGGGATACGACGAAGTTTTCTCGGTTCGGCAGCGGTTTGCCGATGCTCTCAAAAGTTTTTCGGCCCATGATAACCGTCTGACCGGTCGTCAGCTGGCGGAAATGTTTCAAGTCCGATGAGAAATGCCAGGGAAGCTTATTTTCTTTTCCGATGACGCGGTTCTTCGCCATCGCGACAACGTGATAAAGCATAATGTCCTACACGGCTACGGGAGCTTTGATGGGAGGGTGCGGATCGTAATTTTCGATCTGAAAATCTTCAAACGTAAATTTGAAAAGATCCTTAACGCCCGGATTAATACGCATGGCAGGAAGCGGCCGCGGTTCGCGGCTGAGCTGGAGATTCACCTGCTCCAAATGATTCAAATAGATGTGGATATCACCAAAGGTATGCACGAAATCGCCCGGTTTAAAACCCGTCACCTGCGCAACCATCATGGTGAGAAGCGCATAGGAGGCAATATTAAACGGTACACCGAGAAACACGTCGGCGCTCCGCTGATAAAGCAGGCAGCTCAGCCGACCGTTCGACACGTAAAATTGAAAAAGAAGGTGGCAGGGCGGCAAAGCCATTTTATCAATTTCGCCGACATTCCACGCACTTACGATCAAGCGGCGGCTCTCCGGATTTGTCTTGATGAGCTGAATCACTTCGCTCATTTGATCTATCGTGCGGCCGTCAGCCGCCGGCCAGGAGCGCCACTGTTTACCGTAAACCGGACCCAGCTCTCCCCGTTCATCCGCCCATTCGTCCCAGATCGTCACGCCGTGATCGTTTAGATATTTGGTGTTCGTATCGCCGGCAAGAAACCAGAGAAGCTCGTAGATCACGGACTTCAGATGGACTTTTTTCGTTGTGAGAAGCGGAAAACCCCGGCCCAGATCAAAGCGCATCTGATGACCGAACGTGCTTATCGTGCCGGTTCCCGTGCGGTCTCTTTTTTCTTCGCCGGCGTCAAGAATATGTTTTAAAAGGTCGAGGTACTGTTTCATAAGTCGTTATGATACATAAAATTAAGTTAGATCACAAGAAAAGCTTCTACAGCGAAACTTCTTTTAAATTCCCCGCCTGCCGATAATCAAAGTATGGGCAAGAACCCATAAACCAAGGGGCGCGATATGAAAAAATGCGGCGTTTGTAAGATTGCGACACTCCTTGCAGGAATTGGAGCGCTGAACTGGGGTTTGGTAGCGCTGTTCAATTTCAATCTGGTGACGGCGATCCTCGGCGATATGACCATGCCGGCCAAGATCGTCTACGCGCTTGTCGGACTTTCCGGAATAGGGCTGATCGTTTCAGTCATTAAAGCCTGCCCGGCCTGCAACAAATAACCAGCCCCGCAAAAACTAAAAAGCCTCTTTTTCTTTCTAAAGAGGCTTTTTCATTATTTTCTTCGGAAAGTTTTGAAAAGACTCAGGGATAAAGTTGTCTAACACGCCATCGGCGGGCACGGAGAACATAAAGATAGCGGCGGTGGAGGCGGCTTGGTTCGTCGAACCAGAATTCAATCTTTGAGGCCTTTAGTTTAAATCCGGACCAGAACGGAGGGCGCGGCACCGCACGGCCTTTAAACTTTTTCTCAAGGTGACTTACATTACGAAACAGGACGGCTCGCGAAGATAAAACACGGCTTTGTTGAGATGCCCAGGCCGCAATCTGACTTCCCCGCGGACGGCTTGCGAAATATTCATCGGCCTCGCGCGTGGATACGGGACTGATCGTTCCCTCAATACGCACCTGCTCCTTAAGCGGCGGCCACCAGAAACACATCGAAGCGCGTTTGGCTGATTTCAATTCGCCCACTTTTCGGCTGACAAGATTCGTGTAAAAAATGAAATTTCCGTTTTGCACGCTCTTCAAAAGCATCGTTCGAACCGAAGGCGCGCCGCGCTTCGTGGCGGTCGCAAGCGCCATCGCATTCGGCAGCGTGACACCGGCGCGGCCAGCGCGCTTCATGTCGCGAAGAAATCGATACAACGGATCTATCATTCTATCTTCAACTCTCGAAAGCGTTCTACGATCCCATTAAGCTCGGGAATCCGGTTAAATTCTCGAAGCCATTTCTGGACATACCGCATGTTCAGTTTCGCATCCATCTTCACAAGAATATTTTCAACATCTTCTCGATCGACAGCCCGTCCGGCAATCATTTTATGAATGATAACATCCTCCGGAGACGCAAATTTAACCGGATATCGATCGAGGATAACTCGCCTCACACGCTTCATTGCTTGATGCTCATATGGAGTAAACGAAAAAACAAAATCGATCCGTATTTTAAGTTTCGTGTCTTCGGCAGGAAGCACTTTTGTTTCGCGGGCAAATCGATCGGGGTGGTCGGACAAGATTTTCAATTTCAGCTTTTTACAGATGCCTTCCACTTGATCAAACAGATCCGTATCGATTCCCAATGTGATATCAATGTCACGAGTTAACCGGGGCGTGCCATAAATGAGCACGGCTTGCCCACCAATGATCATGTACGGGATCCTGTTATTATCCAACGCGCGGGCAATCCGGCGAATAAGGTTCTCTATCATGCGGCCAGACGGTTTAAGGCTTTGGCTAATCTGATGTCTACTTCAAGCCCATCTAAGAGGTTCCGTGAGTTTATGATTCCTAAAGCGACCGCTTCTTTGTGCAGTGCTTCATAAACACGCAATGCTTCTCGATAGGAAAAACGCTCCTTTTTCAGGAGTTTTCGCTGGAAAGTGTTCCACTTAGTTTTATTCTTGAGCATATGGAAATCTCGTTTTCTAGTCGGATGCAGCGCATTATACCAGAACCTGGACGCCCAGCTTTAGAATAATATTACGCAGCGCGGGCAACGGCGACGTAACTGTTGAATAGAAGGCTCAACACTTCCGAAGCATACCAACCGGTGGGATCGTTCCAATAGCCGTTCATCTTCATAAGGCCGGGCAATTTTTCTTCGTGAAATTCGTAAAGCAGAGCTACGCCAAACAGCAAACCAAAATACCTTCCGTTAATGCGGCGCGCGAGTTGCGGATCAAGCCGTTTGCTCGGATGAATTCCTTCAGTCGGATCGGAGAAATAAAACACCGGCGCGTTTTGAGGCAATCGATTACTCCAAACTCCAACGCGCACATTCTTGAAATCATTCCGAAGCTCTTCCACGCGCGGCGCCGCCAGCTCTTCAATCCGATCGTAGCGGATCAAAATATGAAGCTTCTCTTGATTAAGCGCCTTAAGCGCTAAAAGCTCCGTCCATTTCTCCGGCGAAAGATTTTGAATTGTCTTGGCATCCATTGAGAAAACAACATCCGATCGTACATGATCTACCATCGCAATATCTATTTCTGTATACAGCTTATGATTCGTAACGCTTTCCGCCACGCCAAAGCCGGACCGGGAACCGGTTCGCATTATTCCAACCGCTTCCTCAGCGCCGAAGCCGGCTATTTCGTTATTCGTTTCATGCGATTGGCTCGTAAGAGTGATGCGTATGTTGTAGAGTTTATTCCCAGAGGGTCCTTTAGATTCTTCCACAATTTTTCCGCCTCGCTTGAGCCGTAAATTAACCGCGCTTTGTGTTACGTGAAAAACAATGGCCGTATCAAACTTGCGCCGATCCTCTTTCATAAGACGAATCTGTTCGTCGACAAGGCGTCCGCCAAGTCCCTGACCCTCAACATAATTGTTCACCGCGACGTACCCATAAACGTAGGCTAGCCCCGGTCTACCATCTTTGGAAATCCTTGTTGAGTCTTCCATTTCAAAGAAAAAGCCGCCCACAGCAGTATTCTGCCGCTTCACCACTGCGCTTCGTATCCATCCGGGAATGTAGTCATCCATCAACTTAAAATGCAGCGACAGACCGCGCTGCTCAATAATGTCAAACAGGGCCTCTCTGTCCTCTACCGAAATATTCCCGTCGTAAATCCATTCCGTTTGCTCAAACGATGCTAAGGCCGCGCCGAAGCCGGAGGTGCGATGATCGTGGTGATCCCTTGCGGCAGAAACTTTTCTAGCGAAATGATTAATGAAAAGGGTCCAAGCCGCTGGGCCAAAGTGTCGAGACATTCCGAACGGAATGCTTAACATGGGGATTTTGCCGGCGGGCCATTTTGCAACTGGATAGATGTTTGCGTAACGGTAAAAAATTAAGTCGAACTGTTTCTTGTTTCGCCATTCCAAAATGGCTTCGACAAAAATAGGCTGGTTTGGCGTCTGCTTTATTTCATCAGCATCCGCAAATTTAATCTTCCTCATCACCTCGCCAAGCTCTACGCCGTACACTTTCTTTACCAGCGCATCAAGCACCTCGTACCGATCTCCATTTTTATCCGGCTGTCTTCGGTGACTTTCACGAAACCACTGAAGCAATTCTTCGGGAACAGACGCGCGCTCAATAGCATTGGCAAGCCATCGAATAGAACTTCGGGAAAGATATCTCTCTTGATCATGAATTACAACGGGGTCATGAACAAGTTTTCTTAGCTGCTCGGCCGCTTCAAAATAATTCTCCGTCCTGAGCAGCGGCCAGACTTGGTCAAGTTTGGTAAGCAGCTCCTTCCAACGCTCGTTTGGAAGCGTCGGGTGCTTTTCTACCGTTTCCCTTATCTTTTCCAGCCGTTCCAGCAATCCTTTTATCTGAATCTGCTTGGGCGCAGAGTCGTATGCACCGCGCTCCGCACCGAAGCCAGCTTCTGTGTCTTTTCTGAGAGATTTGAAGGTTGTAACAACCTTAAAAGCTGGAGTTTCTTTGAGAAGATTTTGTTTAAGGATATGCTCTAGAACAGGCCCGCTCAACATCCGGTCCAAGTGAATGGACAATACTTTGAAGTCGTGTAAGTAATGTTCTTGAAGCATCTTATAGGGACCCACGCTAAGAAGTTCTTCTTCCGGGCTATAAAGTATTCTCAATTTATCTTTGACCGGCCCTTTCATCCAGCCATGCCGGACCAGCTTGTTCATCAACCCTTCAATAGCAGTCTGCTTTTCCAGTTCAGAAATTTTGCCTGCGGCATCCGCACCAAAACCAGCCTTGTGGCTGCTTCTTGAGACAGCCAACTCTAGCTTAAGTTCCGGCTCCTCGGAGACCGTTTTCATATCCATTTTCAATGCCGCGCCGAAGCCGGACGATGTTGGACTATTAATTTGAGCGGCTCTAGTAAAAATCTCCAGCGCTTCAGTATACCGTGCTATCTCCGTCAAGAGATTGCCCAGATTTTTATAAGCTTCGGCGTATTGGGGATCCAATTCAATGGCTTTGCGGTAAGAAGCTTCGGCTTCAGCGTATCGTTTTAAATAGTGCAAGAGAAAGCCGAGGTTGAAATGGGCTACGGCAGATTGGGGATCCCGTTCAACATTTTCACGGTAAGAAGCTTCGGCGTTGCCGTATTGTTTTGGGTCAGGCAAGGGAATGCCTGGATTGCTGCGAGCTATGGCAGCTCGGCGCTGGATTTCGATGAACCTGTTCATGTACTCTTCGGCTTCTTTCTGCCGCCCTTGTTCACTCAAGAGAAGACCCAGGTTCTTATAAGCTTCGGCGTATCGGGGGTCCCATCTAATGGCTTCGCGAAAATGATCTTCCGCTTCGCCATAATTTCTTAAAATATGCAGAGCACTGCCTAAATTGCTGTGGGCTAAGGCAGATTGGGGATCCAGTTCAACGGCTTCGCGGTAAGAAGCTAGTTTTTTCTTGGCTTGGACATACTTTGGATCAAGTTCAATGGCTCTGCGTTCATGAAATTCGGCTTCATCGTTTCGCTTTAGTTCACGTAAAAGATTGGCCAGGTTTTTGTGGGCTAAGACGGAGTCGGGATTTAATTCAATGGCTTTGCGGAAAGAAGCTTCGGCTTCATCGTATCGATTTCGTTCACGCAAGAGAAGGCCTAAGTTATTGTGGGCTAAAGAAAGTTCGGGGACTAGTTCAATGGCTTTACGTAAAGAAGCCTCGCCTTCATCGTATCGTTTTTGTTCAAGCAAGCGAAGGCCTAGGTTGTTGTAGAAGTAAGCAAGAAGACCAACGTGCAGCGGCATAACGTTGAACCGTTTAAGATACGTATCGTACGAAAGCTCAAAAACATGCCCTTCAAGTTTGGGAATATCGTCAAATTCTGCGGGCCGGAGGGAACCATCAAACGTTAGAAGGCGTGTGGACGGTTCAACCCAATAAAATGCTCCGTTTGCTAAATACGCAAGCAAAAGAACATGCTGTCCATCTCCTGCTTTGTGCCGAAACAGTTGCACATCTACAAGTGAAAGCGGTATGCCGATATCCGTTAGGTATTCGGCCACAGCACCGCATCGGCCCACGCAGTTAAGCTCACCCATAGCTCGAGCATGGGTGGGAGAAGATTCAAAGAGAAGACGCTCGTACCCTTCCTTAATCCAGCCCGGAAGCGTGCGGACGGATTTGAGTACTTCTTCAATGGTCTCGATTTGTATTTGCGCAATGTCATCCTTTGTTTTTCCTTCCACGGCTCGGAGATTGCTCTTGAGGCGGTCTAGATCGATCGTGATACGACCTTCGTCACCGATAAGCTGTTGGGCCAGTAACCGAAAGCCGCGCTGAAACGTAACAGCTTCTATTTCAATGCGCGCTGTCTGAATGGCTGAGTTGAGCAGCGGGCGGCTGAGTTTTGAGAAGAAGCGTCGGGCGAGCGCCTCGTTGCCATCTAACTTCTTCTGCCAGTTTCCGATTTTCTCTTGATCGATACCAAGCCAGCCCGAGGCTTCTTTTTCCTCTACTGAGGTAAGAGGCTTGGCTTTTATTTCTTCTAAGGATAGAAAGACCGGCTCGGAGTTTTCGCCGGCATCTTCCAGGAATGCGCCTACGGCATGTAGAAACGAGATGAAGGCCTGAACGGTGTCTGAGGCTTTTTGCGTTTCCATATTCCGGGCTAGATAGATAGCCGCTGTTTTGTAACGCCTGCTCAAGCGTGAGAAAAGGGTGCCTTGGGAGCCTTGCGGCAATTTAGCCAATACATTCCTGAACCGAATCAACTCCTTCCACGTGATATCTTCGGGCAGTACGAAGTGATAATAATCGTAATCAGCCGGCGCAGTAGGCGCAAAAAAATCCTTTGGCAGTTGATCGCGCGCTTTAAAGCGCACCAGGATACGATCCGTAAGCGGCAGCCAGGAAACGGACGCGGCGTAATTCTCGTCGTCCGGTTTGCCTGCAAAGAATAATCGGTCGTTCTCTGTTGTAAAGACCGGAGTGTTTGCTAACTGGTTAAAGAACGCCGCGGCTTGACCCTGTACACTTGCGCCGAAGCCGGTGGGTGGGGAACCCCTAAGAGTGCCGTCTGGATTAAATCGTCGCAGTGTCAATCTTAAAGCTACCTGCCACATCACTTTCTGCGGATCTCCTGCGAGTTCCTCGGCCTTAGCCGCGACACGAAAAGAATCTATCATGGTCCTAACTAGATCGGACCTGCGCGAGGCGTCGTAGAAAGACCAAACGTCGCCGCGAAAACCTACGTAAACAGGCACAATAGTGTCTGTTTCGCCTTCGCCAACGGGTACAATGATATAGTCGCTGTCTGCTTTATGGATGACGTCGAAAGAGTCAAGCTTGATCACAAGGATCGCATGAACTGTGTCTATACCGATCACGTCACGGATGGCCAGATAAAACTGTGTCACGTCCTCAAGTGAAAAACCCGCAGGTAGGTCTTCGGCTTCATCCGGATGCAGAGTAACCAGTTCTCTCGCGTGCTTTGGAAAGTCCTCTGCCGAAAAGTGCTTTAGTGCCCAGGCCCGATCTACCGCTCTCGCAATCGTTTTGAGACCTTGAGGCGTTAATTCCCTTCTTCGACCCTCAAGATCTGGAACAACAATCTTTGGATAAGCAATGCCGGGAAGACTTTCGTAGAATTTCCCTTTGGACTTATCACTAATTCTCTCATCCGATAGCTTGCGCATAGAGACCATAACAATCTCTGGAGGTTCTGTATCCTGCTTATTGAGATACGAAATAGCCCGGTATAAGCTATTCGCACGCCTAATAAAAATATGTTTCTCACCCTTAAGTTGGATCAGTGCCGACTCATATGAGCGAACCAGAGGGCTATCACCTACTACAAGTACCCTCAAGCCATCTTTTTCTTCCGGTTCAGTGAGCGGCGCCTCTCGAGAATCCTCTTTGCTCGCGCCGCCCTCTGCGCTATGCTCCGAGGACGGCTCCTCATTTTGGGATGCCGCGCCGAAGCCGGCGGTTGTGGCCCGGCTGGGGTAATTATTTATAATCATATTTCTATTGACTATTTCATTATATTTTGCTAGTCTTTTCACACTCCCTCGCCATAGTGAAATTAAATTCCATACAGGAAGATACCCCATGAATTTATTTAGCCAAGGAAAGAGAAATCTTGTTGCAAAAACTCTTATGGATTGTGCCAAAGTCATTTTGGCCAGTCTCTTTGCAGCCAACTTTCTTGTCCAGTTTGAAATGAAGTTGAGAATAACAGTCTGGACATTCATGTTTGTAACATTTATACTTGGATAGTTGCTGTGCAGCGACGAAAAGGAGGGTTGAACAAATGGACGGAGCAGTCGGAGCAGGACTTCTGATACTTGCGGTTGGTATAATGTTTTTGATTGACCGCTTTCAGAAGCGAAAACACCGCTAACTCTGCCTTCCTGACTTTTGCTTGCCTCACCCCCGCCTTTTCCAAATTCATGCTCATGTCTTACCACATCAGGCAAAGTTCCCAACTCTTCCGTGCCGCCCCCCGAGAACGGCTCCTTATTTTGGGACGTGGCACCAAAGCCGGATTCTTCCGTGTTTTTCTGCTCCGACTTCTCTTTCCAACGTCTGTCACTTTCTTCCCACCCTTTCATTTTCTCCTCACGCGCTTCCCGGATAGGCTTAAACGCTTCTTCCATTCCCGCGGCCTTAACTTTTTCTTTGAACTGATGGTAGCGGTCTCCGCGGTCCCAGTATTCAATGTGATCCAGCAGTTCGACATAAAGCTGTTCCGCCCGTCCCAAGAAAGTCAGCTCTTCCGATGTCAAGCTTTCATGCTGGGCCATGGCAAGAATCGCCCGCTCCAAAACATCCAATGTTTGATTCGATCGAGACAAGAGAGCATCCAGAAAGGGTATGTCTTGGGGCACGAGTTTACCGTGTGTTCTTAAGATGCGTTCGAAGATGAGAAGATCGACATAATCACGGAGAGGGACAATCCCCCAAATAGCAGATTTGGAGAAAAATTCGGAGAGTTCCGCCATTTCTCCCTCCCTTTCCCTGTCCCTGTCACGATCGATTCCCGGATAAATTGCGCGGAAATAATGATCGACCAGTTGAGTTAACAAGGAACGCCATGCAGCGTCATACTCCAAGTAAAAATTTGGATAGCTTAAGCGAGCCATCTCGTGCAAGATATGCATCGCATGCAGCCAAGCTTCTCTGGAAAGCGCCAAGCTGCCGGGAAGTTCGCCATCCTCGGTGTCCAATGTTCGATTCAGCGCCTCGATGAGCCGGCTTGCGTCGCGGCGCGCTTCATCTTTGGTTCTGCTGTTCGGCCACCCGGTTACCCAGCGGTCGAGCGCAGCCAGGCGCTCTTCAAGCGAACTTTCCCCGAGAACCCGTTTATCCTCACTAAACAACTCAAGACCATAAATGTCGTACAGCACGACCTTCTCAAGAGGTGTCAAGGGACGGCCGTCCTGGCTGCCACCTGTCCTCTGTCGCAGAGTCGCGGTCAGGAAGCCGATATCCTGCGCCACAGATCGCGCAACGGCTGCCCGGGACATTGAAGTAGTTTTTTCCTCGGCTCGGAGTTTGGCAAGTTGTTCACGCCGAACTTTTTCTTCTTCATCGAGCGCCGTATCCGCTGTAACGTCCCAGGAAAACCAAATGGTTTCTCCCTCCACTTGAATGGCCACCATGTTGGCTGCATGGCCCTCGTTAATCGTTAAGAATATATTTTGATCGTTATTGAGTAATCCGATCAGTACATTGGCCGGAAGATCCAGGTATCGGGCAAATAGAAAAAGATATGTCGCAAGCACATCACAATCACAGCGAATCCGGTCTTGGCGGCCTAAAGTGTCACGGGCTTTCTCGCCCCAAGTCTCGTTCTCGCTTTTCCTAAATTTTATGAGCGCATAAGAAAAATACTTCCGGAAAATGGTGCGGATGGCGTTAACTTTGGCGGGCGCATCCCTATCTTTGGCAGGATCAAGAATGCGCTTAAATACGTCGGGAAGTGTTTCAAGCTCCCGCTCAGGTACACTCCTCTCAGAAAACCGATACATATTGTTTCTCGAATACCGCTTAATGGTCCAGGCAATAGAGGATGTTTCATCCGGCCGCTCGTCCCGGATGCCCACAAGCCGCCCGGTTTGTTCATCGAAACGAAGGAGTGTCTTGTCATACTGAATATCCGTAACCGTTCCATTCACGACGCGCAGAAGTTCGAGTTGATCGCCCTGGCGGACATTTTCCAATGCGGCGCGAACGGTAACGGTTTCTCCGGTTGCGTTCCCTTGAGAAATCTCCTCCATATCTTGCGCAGGATGAAGGGCTCCATTTTCATCCATCCATGTTAAAATGCTGGTGTAGAAAATTTCACCGGGAACGAGCGGACCTTCCAGTGCAAAAACTTTCATATTCTGAGCGCGCGCGTAAAAAGCGGGATCGGTAACAGCGCTATGGCCGAGAACAGGCTTGAGCCAGGGTTTGGCTGATCGAAACTCACCGGGAGTAAAGAAGGCGATCTTTTGATATGCTTCGGCAGACGGAAATTCAGGCAAAGCAGTTGCTTGGACGGACGCTAACGGCCGGTATTGGGCGGGTTCGATTCGGTTGAGCAGAGAAACGAATGCGGTCACGAAGAGAACGGCAATGGAAAAAAAAGCGCCGGCAATCAGAAGAGTTTTCACAACCTGCGGCCTTGACACACGAGCCGGCTTCTCGACCGGCGGCGCGCGGCTGTCAGACAAAACCTGCTTTCGGAGTACCCGAATCACTTCGTTGAGAATAACGGCAACCTCGCGGGAATGTGATTTAACGAGCTCCGTTTTAACGTTATCAATACCTACGTGTTTGATTAGCTTTGCCAGCGGCTTGAAAAATATAGCGCGCGTGAGCACTTCTCTATCCTTGTAGGTACCTGCTTCAACCGCCACAGCCGGGTGGGGACGGCCGCTGGGGTCGATCCGCCATTTGGAATCCGGCGGAGTTGTCCTGCTGCGTAATTTCTCAAGTACAGATTCAATTTTCTTACGCGCTGCCTCATCAAATCGGCCCCTCAATGCCCAAAGCGTTTTCCCCAACGCATTCAAAGCACCGGCGCTTTCGTCCCATTCCGGTTGTTTTTTTAATTCATCCACTATCTCCGATGCGGTCCGTAGTATATTCGAAGTGCTTCCGGTCGAAGATATCTCTTCTCCCCCCGCGCCAAAGCCGGAAAAAGCGCGCGTCATTGCGAGCCCCGACAGAGGCGAAGCAATCTCCGGGCGGACCCGAGATTGCGTCGCCTCAAAGGTTTCCGCTCCTCGCAATGACAACTCTCCCGCCGCGCCGAAGCCGCGCGCAAGCGATTCTTCGAGCTGTCTCATGGAAATGGGATTTCGTAAATCTGTATTGGGTGTGCGTGAGATAGCTTTATTCAGCACCAGAACAAAATCGCGGCCGTTTATTTCAAAACTATTCGGCGGACGCGCACCGGTGCTTACGCTGAACGGAACTTCAAACGAGTGGCGGCCGACGGACATGAGCTGCTTGTAGTAATCTCGGTGCTTTGGATTTAATTCGGTGATTTTAGGAGTGACGATCACATACGAAACCCCGGTTTGGCGGAAAATTTCTCTAATGCGGTCTTTATGGAATCCGCCGAACACAAGAACGGCCGTATCTTCGCTAGAGTTTGTGAGAAAATCGGTGAATTCCTTTTTAATGACGTCGTCGCGCTTGCGGGAAGTTTCGTAATATTCGATTGCGTTTTGAATATGCACTTCCCAACGCTTGGAAAGCACCACGGATTTTTTGGTTCGATCGGAAATAAAATGCGCAAGAGGCTCGGTCTTGAGCCGCACAAGCGTATCTTTGACCGCTTCGAATTCATCCGAGTTGATCTCGATATTCGAAAGCCGCTTGATCAGCGCAACGCCTTTGTAATAATCAAATATTTTTAATAAAACGTCATTGCGAGCCCCCGCAGGGGGCGAAGCAATCTCAGAGCTGGTGGGAGATTGCTTCGTCGCGCCTTCGGCGCTCCTCGCAATGACGGTCATTGCAAATTCATTTTCCATCCGGTCGATTTCTTGAAATAACGCGACGGGCTTTACGGTCTTCACCTGTTCGTAAATTTCCGGATCATCGGTGTTCCCGGCAAACCGAAGGAGTTCAATGTGGGGATATTCTTGCTGGAATGTCTCGGCGCCTATTTTTTGAACAAATACTGTTCTTGCCCGGTCAAGATAACCAACCAGATCGAGCTCGCCACGATCGAATTTTTCTTTGAACTTCATCCACTCTTTCAGCTCTTCCGGAAAATAGCGATAGGCTAGATTTTCAATGTGAAAGTGAAGCGCGGCGAGATCCTTTTCGGTAGTTGTTTTGTCTTCGGCGGCTTTGCGGTACCAATCGACGTTTTCCAAATGAAGTTTTATGTTGTCGGCACCGATAAGTTTGAAATCTTTTTTGCGGTTAATGTGCGCGTACTCGGCGCCTCCGATTCTGAGTTTATCTAACAAAAAGTAGGAAACCTTCTCACGAGCCTTCGGATCCTTGATCGAACTGAAATAATCATCCGTGGGAACTTTCCCTTCGTAGCCTTCTTCAAAAACAGTTTTGACTCCGTAATTTTCAACGAGGTGGTTGATAAGCTTGGCAATATTTTCCTGCGCTTCCAGGGAATCGTGCGCGTCTTGAATGTAGATGATTGTTTTGCTTCTTTTTCGGTCACGGCGTTCGCTGATAGTGCCAATTTCGGCTGGGATGGCTATGGTGATGTCATGGTAAGGTAACATGGTTGTAGGGGCGTCGTTTACGACGCCCGCTGAACCAGCGGGCACGCTGGTTGCGGTCATCGTCACGCAGAGAACGGCGGCGAGTAATCGCTTTAGTGTCCGGTATTTTTTGGCCGTCATAAGCTTTTTAAATCTCTCAGCGATAGAAAATAGAAAAATCCCGCTGTCACCATAAAAATTCAGCGGGTTTTGCTTACACCCACTACATCTGTCAATAGGGATAAATATTATAAGAAGTATAGCATGATCAGGCGATTTGATGAATCATAGAACTTAAATAACTGCAAACCTTTAATTTCAAATAACTTATGCTCTTCAACACGACGAAAACAGGCGGTTTTCAAACCCTCCGCCTGGAATCCAATTGTAAAGAGATTATCCACGCTTCTCGAGACCAAAAGAGAAAGAGTCGATATAATCAGTTAAAACAGAATGGAGATTCGCTATGGAAATAGCAGTACTTCTCATCGCACTCGGATTCGGCTACAAGATTTTTGCAGAAGCCAGCTCGAACAACAAGAAACAGCTGAAACAGCTCGGGCGAATGGTCGGCGTGATCATTATGGTTGCCGCGCTCCTCGGCGCGGTATGCATGACCATCTGCATGGCGCAATGCGTGTATATGAGTCAATGCGGGATCTGCCCGCTTCACGGTTCTAAATTTGGGCCGGGCATGTCTAAAAAATTTGGTTTTAAGGGAATGTGCCCGTTTAGCACGCCCGGTACGCCAACCGCACCGGCAGGCGCTACAGATCCAAAATAAGATATCCTAGAATTTTTCGGAGAGCGGGATGAAAACGGTAAATTTATGTTCTTGCCCCGTTTTCTTATTGATGAGTCCTGAAACCTCCAGAAATAAATCCTGCTTCAGCAATTCCACGCCGGAGTTTTTTCCGTCCGCAGACAAATCAAAATAGCTGAACCAGCGCACATTCTCACCTTGAAGCAGGGAAATGGGCTTTCCGCCTGCTTCAAGCACAGCCGTCTTTGATTTCTTGACGGCTTCAACCGGTTCCAAGTGCATCGGCGAACCTTCATCGCCCCTGAAAATAGCAGGCGAAGTAAAGAAAACCATTAACAAGCCGGTAGTTCCCCATGCGCCGAGCGTTTTTCCCGTAAGTTTTTTTACGCGGGCATTGGCCGTCTCCGGTGAAAGCAGCGGCACGCCGCGGCCGTGCGTATCGGTGAGCCGGGTGCTGATTTTCGATACATCAAAATCAGCTTTTGCTTGATTGAACATAATCACTTCAAGTGGAAGAACGCCTGCGCGCGTAACATCCACGCCAAACGTCAACCTTGATTGCGCTTCGCTGGTATAGGGCTCGCACGCAACCGTAATCCCATTTTTTGAAATCCGGTAATCATAAAAATCCGGCGAACGGACCGGCGAAGCAATTGGGAGATAATAGACACACCCGCTCAAGCTTAAAAGGACGCTCGCGTAAAATATGAATGCGAGTGCGGCAAACGATTTCCTTATTCGGCCTAAGAATTGCCGGACGTGCTGAATGGACCGCTCCCTTCCCATCTCATTAAACGTTTCGTGCATGAACCCATCACAGATTTGGATCTCTTTTGCAGAGTTGCCAAGCCGGTTGAAAAAATCAATGTTCTTCCGGTTGTCCACAACCTCGTCCCTGCCGCCCAATATCATGAGCATCGGCATCGGCAACAGGCGAATATTTCTTTCGACATACCGCATTCCGAGGAGCATGTGATAGAGAAAATCGATTCCCGTAAACTTGTAAATCTTCGGATCCGAAATGTACTGCTTCTGCACCTCCGGATCGCTCGTCAGCTTGTTTGGGCGCACGGGCTTCGGAACAACGATGTCCGGGAAGATCTGATAAAGCAATTCGATCAACCGATCGGTAAATGGAAAAAGCGGATAAATACCTAAAACCGGCGAGGACAAAATCAATCCGGAGATATCCTGGGGGAACCAATGGGCAAAGAGCAAAGAAACGAGCCCTCCGAAGCTATGCCCCAGCAAAACAACCGGCCGCCTCCTGAGTTCCTTGCCCCGCACAAAGTTAAGAACACAATGCAAATCACGGACCGGCTCGGCGATACTTTGCATACGCATTGGTTTTCCTTCGGAATACCCATGCCCGCGCATATCGAAAGCTGCAAAGGACCAGCCGGTGTTTTCCAAATCGCGGACCAAGCGTCCCTGCCGCAAACCGTATTCCGCCATTCCATGCACAATAATACATAAGGGCCCCTCCGAATCGGCGGCTTGCTTCCAGGTATAAACCGCGAGCTTACAACCGTCCGGGGCCAGAATTCGCGATTCGCTGAACTTAAACACGCGTCTCCTTACCGTGCGGAAGCGTACATTTCTTCAATCTGCGGGGCAAATTTCTGCGCGATGACTTTCCGTTTGAGCTTGAGTGTGGGTGTAAGTTCACCGGTGGGCTGGGAAAATTCCTCAGCAATCAGGCGAAAATGTTTAATGGTGGAATACGGCGGAAAATCCACCATGAGTTCGTCAAGCTTTTTTCGAAAGAACGCGAGCACGGATTCGTTTTTGGATAGCTCTTCTTTCGTGCTTCCTTTTAAGCCGTTTTCCTCCGCCCAGGAACGCATTGCCTCCCAATGGGGAACAATCACGGCGGTGAGAAACGGCATGCGGTCGCCAAATACGCAAACCTGACTGATGTAACGGTCCGATCCCAGTGTGCGCTCGATATTCTGCGGAGACACATTCTTCCCGCCAGCAGTCACGATAATATCCTTTTTCCGGTCGGTAATAAAAAGAAAGCCGTCCTCATCCAGCCGCCCGATGTCGCCGGTTGCAAACCAATCCCCGGACATGACTTCCCGAGTTGCCGCCTCATTTTCAAAATAACCTTTCATGATATTCGGCCCGCGCGCAAGAATTTCTCCGTCCGCGGCAATTTTTACCTGGACACCCGGAATGACGCGGCCCACCGAGCCAAATCTGAACGCGGTTGGGCTGTTCACGGTGATAACGGGCGAAGTTTCCGTCAGCCCATACCCTTCGAGGATCAGCACGCCAAACGCATAAAAAAATTCGGCCAGCTCTTTTGAAAGCGGCGCGCCCCCGGAGATGAAGAAACGCATCCGCCCGCCCAGTTTCTTACGGATTTTCTTGCATACCAGCTGGTTCGAGATCATGTGTTGGATACGAAGCGAAAGCGGTACGGACTGATGCAATATGTTCATTTTCAAAACACGCTCCCCGACGCCTTTCGCCCAGAAGAAAAGTTTTCGGCGGAGCGGCGGCGCGCTCGAAACTTGCTCTATGATCTTGGCGTGTATCTTTTCAAAAAACCGCGGAACGCTCGCGCAAATGGTGGGCCGGGTTTCGATGAGATTTTGCGGAACGGTATCCATCTTCTCCGCATAGCAAATGGTCGAGCCGTTTAATAACGCATAGTAATAACCGGCCATCCGTTCAAATACGTGACTGAGCGGCAGGAACGAAAGCGTGACGTCATCTTCGCCGGCCGGAATGAAGGTCTGGCAGGCCTCGCAATTTGAAAGAAAATTCGCGTGTGTCAGCATCACGCCTTTCGGCGGGCCCGTTGTTCCGGATGTGTAGATGATACTGGCGAGATCGTACGGTTCAATGATATCGAGATATTTTTCGATCTTCCCTTTTCCGGCTTCCGCTTCGGAATTTCGGACGAAGTTTTCAAAGAGCGTCACACCCGGCCTTCTTTCCTGACCGTCAAACAAAACGATTGAAAGCAAATCGGGCAGCTGCTTTCCGGTTTCATGCAGCTTGTCGGCCTGCTCCAGAGTCGATACAAAAAGCGCGCGCGCCTTGGAGTGTTTTAATATGTACTGAATTTCAGCTGAAGTACTGGTCGCGTAAATCGGGACGGTAACCGCGCCGAGCGAGAGGATGGCAATATCCGCGATCAACCATTCCGGCCGATTTTCCGAAAGTACGGCAACTTTATCGCTGCGCTTGATGCCAAGCTCATGCAAAGCTGCCGCTGTCGCGACAACCTGCTCCTTAACCCAATCCCACGACAGATCACGATATGCTCCGCCGCACTTGGCACGCAAGAAAACGCGCGGGCCTAATCTTTTAGCTTGCTGGAAGAAAAGTTTTGGTATGTTTCGGTGCACCATCAGTGCGGCGGGCTTTATGCTGTCTCTCCCTTTTCCTTTTCTTTCTGCTCTGCTTCAGCTCTCGCTTTGGCGTCTTTCGCGCTTTCCAAAACACTCTCTGTTACTTTCAGCTGGTTGGCTCCCTTAATAACATCCAATGACGACGACGCAGCCACCCTGGGATTCGGCGGAAGCTTAATGGCTGGAGGCGCGGTGGGAATGCGTGTTGTGGACAAAAGATCCCTCAGACGATCTTGAGTTTCCGTCATATCTTTAAGCACCTGCTGCTGTGCAGACATTCTTTCGCGAATAAGCCGGTATTTCTCCAGACTGGACGCATCGAGACTTGGCGGCGCCGCGGAAGCGCCAGCAGAAACAGAGAACTGCGCTTTAATACCATCCAGAAGCTGGGAATGAATTTTGGCCTGACTCGCCAGCGCACGCAGTGAAATCAACTGCTCCTCATGTCCGCGCCTGAGATCTTCGTAGCGGCTTGCCAACAGTTCCAGCTCGCGCTGGGTCGATGTGATCGTTTCCAAACCAACCAGCGGTTGGACATTTGAAATCTGGGCGGTTTTTAAAGTTCGCACAGCGCTGTCGATTCTTGGAGGCGTCGGAGGAATGACCGGCACGGCCGGTTGCTGAGGTTCCCCGGCAGCCGCTGTCGCATTCGGTGATATTGCCTTGGCCGTTTCCGTCTTTACGCGTTCGGGCTTTTCAGCTTTTTCCTCTTCGGATCTCTTCCAAAACTGTGCAGAAGCTGTGTCGCTCAGCATAAACACGAATGCCGCCAATATAATGAACGAAAAAAAATTCATGCTCATTTCCTCCCTATTATCGTCCAGAAATTCAAAAAATGACTCCTGAGCCTAATCTCGTGAATTGGACAGCTCTTGCGTAAGAAGCGGTACGATCTGAAACAAGTCTCCCACAATTCCGTAATCGCATTTTTTAAATACGGGCGCTTCCGCATCCTTGTTAATAGCTACAATACACTTCGACGAGCCCATCCCTGCAAAATGCTGAACGGCTCCGCTGATTCCGCAGGCAATGTAGAGCTTTGGACTGACAACTTTCCCTGTCTGGCCGACCTGATCGGAATGCGGACGCCAGCCGGCATCCACAGCAGCGCGGGAAGCCCCCACGGCAGCCCCGAGTTTATCGGCAAGCGCCTCAATGACGTTGTAATTTTCGGGACCCTTCATTCCGCGGCCGCCGGAGACAACGATGTCCGCTTCGGTCAATTCGGGCCTTTTTAGTGGTGCGATCTCGAGAGACTCAACCGATGTCTTTAACGAAACAGAATCAAGGGAAATCTTTTTCGCCTGCGCTTCGGCCGGAGATTCTTTAGCGACGCAGGAATTCGGGCGGATAGAAACAATATTCTGGGCGCCGCCGAGCTGCACCGTTGCAATGACTTTTCCGGCATACATCGGCCTCTGGACAACGACGCCGTTTCCAGCCGTTTTGATTTCGATGCAATCGTTCGCAAGAGGAGCGCCCAATTGTGCGGAAAGCCGCGCCGCAACTTCCTTGCCGAGAAAACTTGCCCCGAGCAAAATGAGTCCGGCTTTGCACTCCGCCGCGCACATTTTAGCCAGCTCAAACACAGCTTCCGGATTTTGCCTGCTTACCTGATCGTGATCCGTATAAAAAACTTTCCCGGCACCGAACCGCGCAAGCGTTTTTTCCGCATCGGCGCTGTACGCACCGGCCAAAGCTACGGCAATCTCACCGCCCGCTGAAATTTCACGCGCCCGGGTCAATACTTCGAGCGATGCACGCTTAACCTTGCCCTGGCTAACTTCCGCTACAATCAAAATGTTCATGGCTATTCAAGCACCTTTGCTTCGGTTCTCAAAAGCTCGATTAATTGTTTCACGGCTGATTTCCCGTCTTCGCCGGCCTGAATCACACGTTTTTTCCGCTGATAAACAGGTACTTCGAGCAATTCAATTATCATTTTCGTGTTCAAGTCCACGCCGAGCTCTGCGGCGTTTTTCTTTGTAACCGGCTTGCTCTTTGCCTTCATGATACCCGGCAGCGAAGCAAATCTCGGTTCGTTCAATCCCTTCTGGGCAGTAATTAAGACGGGAAAGCTTCCGCTGATGATTTGTCTGGTCCCGCCTTCCACAATCCGCTCGACTTTAACTTTCTTCGCATTTGCATCCACTTCTACCTTGCCGGCCAGCGTCATGCCCGCCACATTAAGCATCGTGGCTATGGCGCTTCCCACTTGAAAAGCATCGTTATCGACGGCCTGCCGCCCGCAGAAAACAATATCATATCCGCCGCTCTTGATAACCTGTGCAAGACAACGCGCCACAATCAACGGGTCCGTAATCGAACTGTCGGGATCCAAAATATGGATGGCTTCATCAGCACCCATGGCAAGCCCGGTACGCAGAACCTGGTCAACGCGTTCGGGACCAAGTGTTATGACCGCAACGGTCGTGCCGGGATTTTTCTCCCTGATTCTTAATGCCTCTTCAACCGCAAACTCATCGTAAGGACTCATGACGTAACTAATCGCCTCGCGCGCAATATCTTTTTTATTCGCCGCAAGCTGAATCTGCGCATTGGTGTCGGGAACGTGTTTTACACAACAAATAATTCTCAATTTCTATCCCTCAAATTTTTCAACCGGCGATCGAACCGTTTCATCCAGGCGGGCCGGGGTAAAGCATCCGGCAGCCAGCGTCGCCATTTGCGGCCTGGCTTCCCGTATCACAATGATACGGCGCATTTTACCCTGAAGCTCCGTGTGGGTCATTTCAATGCTCCGGTCATTGAAATCAATGCCCATCGATTCAACCGATGTCACGAGCCCCGTCCCCAGGCGGGCAGCAACTCTTGCGGCCATTCTCCGTCCGGCCGCCGTATCCGGAAAAATCAGAAGTTCCGGCTTGATTTTTTCAAATAAACTCTGGAGCTTTGAAACAATTTCCTGCCCCGGAGTTTTCGCAGGTTTCTCGATGAAAAAAATCTTATCAAGACCGTAATGCACAAACGATTTAGAGTAATCCTCCCCCTTCTCTCCCAAAATACATCCCGTTACGCGGCTGCCTAGCTCGCTATTTAACTCAAGCGTTTTTCCGATCAACTCTTCACTGGCCGTGGTCGGTTTGCCATTCTGATCAGTTTCAAGAACAACGGCTATCCCCTGAGCAACGGCTTCCCGTTTCCGCAAATCCTCCGCGGGAACTGCTTCGCCCCTCATAAACGCAAGCGGATCTTCTTCCGTCATGCGAGCCATTCCTCCCTCGAAATTAAGGCAACGGGCTTTTGTTCGTCGGCGGTTAAAAATTCTTCCGCTTTGAACATGACCATTTCTTTCGATCCGGCTTTCATAACCGCCATTACGTTTGGAATGCGCGGCTGATTCGATCCCTGCTCGACGACCAAAACAGATTTGCTTTTGGCGCTGACCGCATCCTGAACAGTCCAGACATCTTCAAATCCGAGCAATTCCGCAACGCGTACGCCCACCTGCCCGCCGCCGCCGAATCCGGACGCGCCGCCGACAACCAGAATGTCGGGCACGCCCAGTTTTTCGATGGCTTTCGCAATCAATTTCGATTTCACGTGAGGATCGGTCCGGTCTGTGGCGCCTGAAATGAGGCAGGCTTGATCAAGGCCGAAAGCCAGCGCTTTTCTGAGAATCGCTTCTTCGCTTTGATTTCCAAAAAGCATTCCGGCCGCCGAAACTTCTTTTCCCATTTCCCGGATCTGCCGTACCACTTCAAGCACGTTCTCCGAAACGGCCGGCATTAGGCGCGGTCCCTTCTCCTGAATTCTCTGCTCGCTTTTGCTGTAGCGGGACTCTGAAAGATCGGGAACCGCTTTGACCAACGCGACTACTTTCATCGGCTAGTAGGCGCCTTTGGTAAGCACATCGCGGGCAATAACCAGCCGCTGAATCTCGTTCGTTCCTTCAAAAATCCGGTTAATCCGCGCATCGCGGTAAGCACGTTCGATATCACACTCGCGTATAAATCCCATTCCGCCGTGAATCTGCACGCCACGGTCTACAATCCGGTCCAGCGCTTCGGAGCAATACATTTTCACGATCGCCGCTTCGCGTGTAATCCGCATTCCCTGGTCATGCGCCCAGGCTGAACGGTACACCATGCTTTCCATCGCAAAAATCTCCGCCGCCATGTCGGCAATCATCCATTGAATGGCCTGCTGCTCGGCGATGGGCTTTCCAAATTGCACGCGCTGTTTCGCATGATTAAGACTGAGTTCAAGCGCGCGTTTCGAGCCGCCGAGGCATCCCGCCGAAAGAGACAAGCGTCCGCGGTCGAGCGCTTTCATCGCCGTTTTGAAGCCTTCACCGATTTTGCCGAGCACGTTTTCCTTCGGCACCCGCACATTTTCAAAAATCAGCTCCACCGTGTTTGAGCCGCGGATGCCCATCTTATCGAGCTCCCGGCCGACTTTAAATCCAGGCGTCTTTGATTCCACAATAAAAGCGGTTACGCCGCCGTGCGCGCCGAGGCTTTTGTCCGTTACCGCAAACACAATCACCACGTTGGCAATCCCGCCGTTCGTGATGTAAAATTTCGTGCCGTTCAATACGTAATCGCTGCCCTTTAATGCGGCAGTCGTTTCAATATTGGCCGCGTCGGAGCCTGCATTGACTTCCGTCAGCGCAAACGCTGAAATATATTCGCCGCTGCACATCTTCGTGAGGTATTTCTGTTTCTGTTCTTCCGTCCCGTCCAGATAAATGGACATTGCGCCGATCGAAATATGCGCGCCAAGCATCACGGTAAACGATGCGTCGCCCTGCGCCAATTCTTCAAGCATTATGCAATAGCCCATCTCTCCGGCACCTGCCCCGCCGTATTTTTCGGGAAATGCGATACCGAGTAGTCCCAGCTCCGCTGCTTTCTTCCATAATTCCATCGGCACCTTGGCTTCCTGGTCTATCTTTTGGGAAAGCGGGCGGACTTCTTTCTCGGTGAATTTCTTCACCATCTCTCGAAGCATCTGATGTTCCGGCGTAAAAGTGAAATCCATAATTGCTCCTCGGTTACGTCATTGCGAGAAGGCCCGATAGGGCCGACGATCACGTAGGCGGGGCGTCTCGCCCCGCAGGGCTAATCCGGGGCAGGATGCCCCGGCTACGTTCTTGTGCTCGCAATGACGATGTTTGCAGTCTGTCACTTATGCTGAAACTTGGGTTGCCGCTTCTCCAAAAATGCCTTGACGCCTTCTTTCATATCGTCGGTCTTGCACACTTCGCCAAAAAGTTCGGCTTCTTTCCTAAGACCATCTTTTAACGGCAGGGCCGAGCCTTCCGCAATGGCCTGTTGCGCAAGACGGACAGCGACCGCACCCTTCGTTGCGATTTTTTTGGCCAGGCCTTTGGCCTGTTTCAAAACCTCTCCGTCAGGTACCACTTTATTCACAAGTCCGATTCTCAGTGCTTCCTGTGCAGTGATCATATCGCCGGTCAAAACCAGTTCCCGCGCTTTTGAAGCGCCGCAAAGCCGCGAGAGCCTCTGTGTCCCGCCAAATCCGGGAATGATTCCCAAATTAATTTCGGGCTGGCCAAACCGCGCGCGGTCCGAGGCCACGCGCATGTGACAGGCCATGGCCAATTCATTGCCTCCGCCGAGGCAGACGGAATTAATGGCCGCGATAATCGGCTTCTTCAGCGCCTCGATCTTATCCAGCACGGCCTGCCCTTTTAACGCCAAATTCTTCCCCACATCCGGCGAAGTAATTTGAGCAATTTCACTCACATCGGCGCCGGCCACAAACGCGTAAGTCCCCCCTCCCGTAATCACGATGGCTTTTACGCCGTCGTCCTTGCTTAACTCATCAATGGCGCTGTCGAGTTCCTGCATGGTCTGCATGCTGAGCGCATTGACGGGCGGCCGGTCGATGGTGATGACCGCCACGTCTTCCTCTATTGCCACTTTGATAAATTGCCGGTCAGCCATATCATACCTCCTCGGACGCGTAGCCGGGGCGTCCCGCCCCGGGATCTGCGGGGCAAGATGCCCCGCCTGCACGGTGGAATGTTATCCATATTCAAAGAAACCTCGTTTGGCCTTCTCGCCTAAAAATTTCGCGGCAATCATCCGCCGGAGCATGGGCGCCGGCCAGAAACGCTCGCCGTGTTCACGATAGAGCTGCTCTAAACCTTTCAGCACGGCATCGAGCCCGGCTTTGTCCGCATAATGAAGAATGCCGCCCTTGTCCTGGGGAAATCCGACGCCGGCCAGAAGCCCCAGATCAATATCCGCTGCTTTGGATACGCCTTCCTGCAGACAAATCACCGCTTCGTTTACCATCGGATAAATAATGCGCTCGATTGAAAACGCGGTTTCCTTCTTTTTCGCCGCTTGCTGAGCTTCCTGCAAACACTGATTTAAAACTGCATCATCCGATCCGCCCGTGTAATTGTAAAACCCGGCGCCTGTTTTCACGCCGAATCTTTTTTTATCGTAAAGCTTCTGCCAAATGGGCGCGGGCTGCATACGGTTGCCGTAGGATTCAAGAAGCACTTTGACGACATCCGAGCAAACATCAAGACCCAAATTGTCAACAAGAGTGAAGGGGCCCATCGGCAGGCCGAATTTCACGGCTGCTTCGTCTATTTCACGCAGACTGGCCGCTCCTTCCTGAAGGCAGAATGCGGCTTCGTTTAAATAAGGCATGAGCAAACGGTTAATGAGAAATCCGGCGCATTCCGCTACGCGAATGGGAATTTTCCTGAGCGACTCGGAGAACGCAACCGTATCGGTGACCACTTCCTCTTCCGTCGCAAGCCCCGGAATTACCTCGACCAGTTTCATGACATGCGCAGGGAAAAAGAAATGGAGTCCGATGACGCGATGGGGGCGCTTGGTAGCCGAACCCAGTTCCGAAATCGAAAGCGCCGACGTGTTGCTCGCCAAAATCGCGCTTTCCGGCAAAATTTGGTCAAGCTCGGTAAAAACTTTCTTTTTTAAATCCATTTTCTCCGGAACAACCTCGATGGCGATGTCCACGTCTTTAAAGTCATCCAGGGATGCTGTGCCTGAAACCAGAGCCATTTTTTGCTCCGCTTCGGAAGCGTTCATCTTTCCTTTCTTAACTCTTCCTTCGTAGATCTCCCGGATTCTTGCAATGCCTTTATCCACAAGCTCCTGATTGACATCTTTCAGCACCACGGGCAGACCGGAGTAACTGATCGCCTGGGCAATACCTGCGCCCATCGTTCCCGCTCCGATAACCCCGGCTTTGTAGATGTACACGGTTATTTCCTTTCCATCACAATGGCACCACCCTGGCCGCCTCCGACACACATGGTTGCGAGACCGAGCGTAAGATTTCTCCTCCGCATCTCATGCAGGAGCGTAACGACCAGGCGCGTTCCCGTTGCGCCGACCGGATGACCGAGCGCTATCGCGCCGCCGTTTACATTGACGATGTTCCGGTCAAACTTCATGACTTTCTCGCAGGCAATGACCTGTGCCGCGAAAGCCTCGTTAAATTCGATCAGCTGGATATCTTTGAGCGCCAGGCCCCCGCGTTTAAGCGCAATCGGCGTCGCGCAGCTTGGGCCCATGCCCATCCGTTCGGGTTCGAGACCCGCAAACGCATACGAGCGGATGTACGCCCAGGGCGGTTTGCCGAGCGCTTTCGCCTTTTCCTCGGTTGTCACGATAACGGCCGCGGCGCCGTCGGAAATCGGGCAGGAATTTCCAGGCGTAACCGAGCCATTTTCCTTAAAGATGGCGGGATACTGGCTCAGCAATTGTTCGTTTAGCGCAACATTGATGCCCTCATCTTCCTTGAAAATTTCAGGCGGCATGGGTTTTCCGTGAGCAAACTTGGGCACTTCAACGGGTACAATCTCCTCTTTAAATTTTCCCTCACGCGTTGCGCGGAAAGCCCTCTTGTGGCTTTCCATGGCATATTTGTCCTGCTCGGCGCGCGTTACGCCGAATTCCTCGACTAAATTCTCCGCTGTGCGTCCCATGATTTGATTGCAGACCGGATCGGTCAAACCTTCCCAAAGCGAATCGATCATGGTGGAATGCTTGAGCCGCTTGCCAAACCGCATATCGCGGCTCACGTAAGGAGATGAGGACATGGATTCCGTGCCGCCGGCAATCACGAGATCACCCACACCGCACTGAATCGTTTGATAGGCGCTGACGATGGCCTGAAGGCCCGAAGCACAATTTCGCGCTGCGGTAAAGGCGGGAACTTCCTTGGGCAGGCCGGCTTTAAGGCTGATGACGCGGGCAATATTGGCCGCATCGCTTTGCTGGCCAACGCAGCCAAAGATGACTTCGCTGACTTCTTTCGGAGAGATTTTTGACCGTTCCAGGACGGCGCGGACAACGGTTTCGCCCAATTTTTGCGCGGTTAAGTCCCGTACCGCCCCGCCCAAATTTCCCTGGGCCGTCCTGACGCCCTCGATAATGACAACTTCTTTCACTCCAAACGTCCTTGTGTTAAAAAATCCGCTTGTTTCCAGACCCAAAATTAAAAACCAGTTCCTTTTCGAAGAAACTGGCTAAAACGCATCTTAAGTCCTTTCTGCATATAAGTTTATATTACAGCTTAATACGTTTAAAGTCTAACACGCGTGTAAAACGCTGTCAACAAACCGACTTGCAAACACCGACTTGCAAACCGACTTGCACCGACTTGCACAAACCGACTTGCTCATGATCCTCCGTCAAGCCTCAAGCAGCGCTCTAATCTCTTTCATCGCTTCCTGGGTCTGCTGCTCGCCCATTTTAACGAACTTTCCTCCGGAGTAAAACTCTGCCCAGTGCGAATCGATGACCACGGGACGGATCACCACATCAGCGCCGATCTCAGCGCTTGAAGCAATGCTGTACTCCATGAACTGAATCGTGCTCATGAGAACATTGAAAATATTGTCCACCTGGCTCGAAGCAAATTTGCGTTCCATATCAAACAGGAAGCGCCGCCACGTGCTTTTGCTCCTCGTCTGCTCTTCAAGCAATTCCCGCCTGCGGCGGAAAACTTCTTTCCGGTCCGTATGATGCCGCGGCCCGGACAACACATTCACCGCAATGATTTTTTTGACGCCCATGCGCGATAAAACGCCTACCGGAAGAGGGTCGGCAATTCCTCCGTCTACCATGATTTTGTTGCCGTGCCGAACAGCCCGAAAAATCCCGGGAATAGAGCAGCTCGCCCGTATGGCTTTTACGACATCGCCTTCTTCAAAAACTTCCGGCTCGGAAGTGCCTAAATTTGTCGCTACAATGCGGAGGGGAGTATTCAAATCTTCAAAAGTTTTCTGCCCCAGAAATTGGCGCATGAAATGCTCTATTTGATTGCCTTTGAATATTCCCCAATGCGGAAGCATTACATCGCCAAATCCGATGAGCCGGAAGAAACTGTTTTTGGCATTAAAGCTGAGTGCCAATTCCTCCATTTCGCCGGCACTCATTCCGCCGGCCCAAAAAGCTCCGATGAGTGACCCGATGCTCGAGCCGGCTACAACATCAATTGGAATATTTTCCTTCTCCAGAACCTTTAATACCCCGATGTGCGCGAGACCGAACGCGGCGCCGCTGCTAAGCACCAGCCCAACCAAGGCATTGCCAAGATCGCGCGCGAGATAGCGGATTGTCTTTGCATAATGCGATTTCGGTGCGCGCAAAATGTACGGAGCATCTTGGGACGCCGGCGCATCTTTTAATTCCGGAATAAAGGGAATGGCGGCAAAGACGCGCTGGCCCGCAATGTGACGCCGCTGAATCATCGTTAAACGCGCTTTACCGGATTCCTCGATCATCAGCAACTTAATCTGCTCATCCTTAAAATGAAAGGACTCCTTCAATTCCTTGGACAATGCCCGGCATTTTTCGAGATTGTCCGTATCGTCATCCGTAAGGAGATACACCACATCGGACTGCGACAATACTTTGTAGGCCAGGCCGGGGATTTCCTGGGGCAAGTCGACGAGCACAAACTGATAGCGGCTCAAGAGAAATGTTAGTAAAGATGTAATTTTTCGTTCTGTGGCTTCGCTCCCGATTTTTTCCTGAAATACATTGACGTAGTCAAAACCAACCTTGTTATGAAAAATATACTTATCCAATGCGTCCAAGTAACGGTTCTCCAGATTTTCGATCAATAAGCTTCCCTGCAACGGTTTTTCGCCCGAGCCGGGCGGGTTCATATTGACCACCATGACCCGCCGCTTCAGTTCCGTATGGATCGCCACCGCCAAATTTGTAATCATCGTTGTTTTACCGATGGCAATTCTTACGCTGTACACAGAAGCAATTTCCGCATGCTCTACCGCGCGGCGCTCATCCCGTTCCTTAAGACGCCTTCCGAGCAGGCGGCTTAAATGGAGGGAAAGCGAAGGGACTTCCAAGAGAATCTTCGCAAAGTCATCCCGATCGATGCGAATAGCCAGCGCATCATTCAGCGCTTTGACGCTAACCGAATGCGGCTGATTCGTGAGCAGGGAGATTTCGCCGAAGTAATCGTTCCGGTAAAGGTTGACAACCTTATCTTCTCCGCCGTCACTCTTTTTGTGCAGCACTTGAAACCGGCCAGAGAGAACCACGTAAAAGGCGTCGGGCAGATCCCCCTGCCCGTAAACCTTTTCGCCTTTGTGGAATTCCACCAAGCGGGATCTTTTCTCAACGGCCTTGAGTTCGCCGCCCGAAAGGTCCGAAAAAAGGGGAATTTGATTCAGCGCACAGGATTTCGAAGTGTCTGTCTTTTTGCCGTATTGAAAAAACGCCATAGCTCCCTGCCGGTTTTAAATTATTTCTATAAAAATTCTATTCTAATAATATCGGCTTCTCAAAGCGTTCTGTTTATGCCGTCCCTCGATCCTTGGCCGTCTGCGAAAGAGACCGAGGTTGTCGGTAATGATTCCAAAGACCTCCCAATTTAATAGCCGCCACGCCGTTCGCTTGTCATTCACGGTCCAGACGATAACCTTCAAACCCGACGCCTGGGCGCTGCCTACAAAAGATTCCGAGCACACATCGATATTGGGATGAACAGAAAAGCAATGGTGGCGTTTGGCCCATTTTAGAGCCTGTTCCGGGTTGCTTCGGAACAAATAACCCAGTTTCAATTTTGGATTTCGTGACCACAATTTCCTGAGAATCGTTTTTGAAAAGGATGAAAAAATAATCTTCGATTGATGCCGGTGCGGAATCCGCTTGAGCACCTCGACAACGAGTTTATCACCCCGCCGCAAGTCCGGTTTGAGTTCGATATTTAGCGCCAGATCCGGCAATATACGATCTTGAACCTCATCAAGCGTGGGGATTAAATAGTCAGAAGAAACACTGTTAGATCCCGGGTACTTAAGTTGGACACCTCGCAATTGATTTTCTGTCAAGCGTGCGGTGATGTGTGACCGGCCGCTGGCATCTCGAAACTTCCGATCGTGAAAAATCACGGGGATATTATCGCGGGTCAGGCGGACATCCAGCTCGACCATATCTGCGCCCTTTTCTAACGCAGCTTTAAAGCTTGCAATCGTATTTTCCGGAGCAAACGTATGGCATCCGCGGTGAGCTATTACCAAAGGACCTTCCATGGCAAACCTTCTATCTTTAAGTTAATGAACGGCTGAAATAAAATATGCTCCTACCAAGAAGTATACTTTCGGCTTGAAGGGCAGGCAATGCAAGGAAAGAGATTTGTTTAAAAAAATCGGCTGCTGTCTGTTTTCAGGCAGTAATCAGGTCTGGAGGGACTTTATCCGGCTTATAATATCGATCAAGCAATCAAGCAAGCTCTGAAACTTTCTCCGGATCGGAGAAATCATTGACCTTGGTTTCGAGCCAGTGGTTATACGCAAAATCAAGTACCCGGAACTTGTCCACAGGATCCATCATTAAAAACCGGATACCGATATCAAATGCTTTATCTCCGCCGCCGGAAGGACCGGAAGGATGGGACCATACCACTTCGGCTGAAGTATGCACGGGTTTGGGGTCATCGGGTATGTCAATCTCCATATCGAACACGGTTCCTCTTTTTAATTCCTCCGTCAGCGTCATTTTCATGCCTTCCCGGGAGAGGTCTCGGCTTAGACATAGGCATTGTTTCGGCGAATCGTCCGTGACTTTGTAACGTACGCCTAAAAACGCGTCAAATCTCTTGAATTTCCTTTTTTCTTTTTCCATTTGCCCCATCCTTTCTTTCCCCCAGGAATTACTCACCCATCCATCGGATGACGATGCGGCCTTCAAAATATGCAGAATTTTAAATTACGCTTCGGTGGTGACAATTTCCATAACTTTAATAAAGTCAGCACCTTACGAGATAAATTTTTTGCGGACATTTGAAGTATAGCACAGCGATTTGCAAAATACAAGAAACCTGCTCGCTTTTGCCGCTTTTTTTGCCCGCTTTTTTAGAAATTCTCCTTCTTCCCCTTAAACTCTGCCATAAGTGCTCTGAATTCAGGGTCTTGCGTAAGCGCTCGGAAGTTAGCGTTGGTCATAATTTTTGCGATGTTTTTCTCCTCAATCGCTTTCTTAAATTCCTCATCCTGCAAAAGTGAGGCGAGCTTTGGGTAACTCAAAATCTTACGCCCCTTTTCGCTGGAGAGCACTTGATTGAGTTCATGCAGTTTTTCAAAGTCGAACATTCCGCCTTTGCCTTTTCTGGAACGGGCAGGTTAAAGGGACCGAGATTAACTTTGAAAATTCGTGAACTGAAGAGGAATTTTAAAGCTGTTATTTTTTAACAGCTTAATGATTTCCTGAAGATCGTCGCGCGACTTGCCTTTAACCCTCACCGTTTCGCCCTGGATGGTTGCCTGAACCTTCATTTTGATGTCTTTGATGAGCTTAACGATTTTCTTCGCTTCTTCGTGCGGAATCCCCTGTTGAATTTTTGCGATCTGCCGGATGGAACTGCTTTCGGCCGGCTCTTCTGCCTGATAATCCAGCGCCTGCACGGCGACACCGCGTACCGAAAGCTTTTCGTGAAGGAGCTGCTTTAAGCCGCGCAGTTTCATGCCGTCGGCAGCCTGTAAATAGATGCGTTTTTCCGGAGCGCGCTCGAGATCGATTTTCCAGGACGTGCCCTTGAAATCAAACCGGCTCACAAGCTCTTTCTTGGTTTGATTCACCGCGTTGTCGACTTCCTGCAGATCTACTTCGGAAACAATATCGAAAGACGCTTCTTTGGCCATCGGAGAATTCCCGAGGAATTAAAGCAAGTCTGGGAACGGACCGCTTGCGCTCAATTTTTCCTGCTCGGCCAGGTATTCGTCGATGCGGTCGCCCGAACTCCTGGTCATATTGATAAATTCTATTCCGGTATCGTAAGCGGAAGTTTCGCGGCGAAAAATCTTGGCAGGAATGCTCCAACACACTTTCCCCATACATTCCAAGGGGGGCTCGTTATCGCGAAGAATCATTTTCAGACTAACAAGTTCGAACTTTCGTAATGCCCTGCCCAGCATGACACAAAGCCCGCCGCGGCTTAAATTGGTGGTCATCGTGGACAGCGTGAAACCCCTTTTTTCGCCGCGCACAAAAACATCGCATGCCACCACCATTCTCGGAAATTTTCTATGATTCAATCCCTGCCACATCTCAAAACTCCTGATACTTTATTTGTCTTTATTTTGCCTGGCGGATAAATCCGTCCGGAAATCTCTTGAAAAGGCCCATTTTTTCAAATTGACGCACGCCGTCTTGCGCTTCGCGGAAGGTTGAAAACTGCCCGCAATACACCCGGTAAAGCTTCCGCCCGGAACCGGTCTGCATAGATTCAAAAGTAACGTGGGGATAGCCCTGCTCGGTCAACTCGGCAACCAGTTTTTCCGCCGCGCTCTTGCTCTCATAAATGCACACTTGAATCACATGGCGGGGTTTTGCCGCGGAACGGGAAACGGTAGTCACACCGGTCGCGTCTTTTTCCTGCGATGCGATCTTGACTGCGGGCTTTTCAGGCGCGGCTTCAAGCGGTAAACGCTTCCGGCCTTCGGGCAGTTCATCCGTAGGCAATTTCTCAAAATCCTTTAAGCTCTCTCGGAACATTTCTGCTGAGGATTCGCTCGAAATCGGAGAAACCGTAATATTCGGCGAAGCAGGAACGGAAGGCGGAACCGTTTTCCTTTCGCCGCCAATTTTTATAGGCGGGCGGCGGTCAAATGCCAGGTTTACGAAAACATTAAACAAAACGACGGCACCCACCAGCAATGCGATGAGCGTTAACACATGCCATATCGAAATACTTCTCAGCCGGTCGCCCCATTCCTGCCATTCGAGCTGGAAGTTGGGCTTGTCACCGGCTGCCAAAAAGTCATTCGAAACCACGTTTGAAACTTTCTTTTGGTCTTTCTCCTCTTTGAATTTTCTGGAAAAGGTGCCAAACGGTTTGACCGGAGGGGCCTTTCTGTGATCTTCTTCGAATAACCCGGCCTGGCCTCTCGATGCGGAAGGCGCAATCTTTCTCATCATCACTTTAGAAACGATGGCTGTTTTAGGCTCGTCGACAATTTCCTGGCCAAATAAATTCGAACGGCCAGATGACCTTTCCGCGAAACGCAATTCTGCCTTCGGAGAAACAGGCGTTTTTGCGGACGGCTTACCGCCATTTCCCGAATGCGCCGGTGACTGAAATTCACCGTAGAGACGCTCTTGGATTTGGTTCTCGGAGAGAACGGCAGGCTTACTATTGAGCTGCTTTACTTTTTTTGACTTGCCCGAATTGAAGAACATAGAAAAATGCGCTGCTGTTTTTTTTATTACGCTGCTAAGGGTGAGTTTTCTCTAAGGAAAAGCGCCAATTTACACAATTTAATACCACCCAAATCGACCCTGGCTTTCTCGGCAAAACCGTGATCGCGGCACACTTTAATGGCACGCTTCATATTGGTCGTTGTCTTGACGACAATCTCCTGATAACCAACTTCCCGGCAAAAATCAATCAGGTGTTGAAGCAATTTCTTGCCCACGCTCTTGCCACGATATTCGGGCAACACAAAAAAGCGCCTAAGAAGCGCGTGCCGCTCGTCGTCTCTTTTGATCGCGATGGTGCCGACAATATGACCATTATCGTTTTCGGCAACAAAAAACGCTTCACCGATATGACCGTAGTGCCTGGAAATATCTTCAAGATCATCCGTTGGATAAGCCTCAGCATCACCCGGAAATTCTCTTTCCATGATGGAGGAAATGAGCGATCTTATTTCAGCGGCATCCTGCGGCCGGAATTTTCGGATATTTGGGCTGGCCATATATACCCGGGTGGATTTACTTGTCTTATCTATTTCCCGCCCTTAACTTTATCTGGACGCAGCTTCGGCAGGTTGTAAGCTGATTTTGCCTGTTGTTTACTCTCGGGCTCAGACATCGCTTTGATCCGCTCGAAACGCTTCAACACATTTCTGCGCTTCACGCTGACATCGCCTGCCCGCAAACTTCTATGCTGACTCATTCCTCATACCCTGGTCATTAAATATTCGAAGCCTTCAACAAACTTTCCGCCTTGGAAAGGCCTGCTCTCGCCTGATCTTTTTCGTAAGCACTCGCGGCTGATTCCAGCGACTTCCTGAACCACATCAACGCTTCCGCTGGACGATTATCCTCCAAATCGATCCTGCCCAAACCTTCATAAGCCGCAGAGAGTCGTGGATTTAACTCTAACGCTTTTTGGAAAGATTGGCGGGCTTTGACCTTGTCACCAACTGCATAATAATAGCTCCCCAAGTTGTTATGCGCAACGTCAAAATCCGGCTGGATCTCGATAGCTTTCTGAATATGCCGCAAGGCGAGGTTAAAGAGCGATTTTTTAAGATAGGCGTCGCCCAAATTGCCGTGAGCTACTGCTGAACCGGGATCCAGTTCCAGAGCAATCTTGTACTCCTTAATAGCCTGATCATATTTCTCCCGGAAATAAAAGAGGTTGGCCAAATTGATATGAAACGCGGGTGTTTCGGGGACGAGGCGGATGGCCTTCTTGAATAACTTCTCCGCCTTCCCGAATTCGTTCAGATCAAGATAAAGCGTTGCAAAATTTGAACTTATATCAGCATTTTCAGAGTCAAGTTTAAGTGCCTTTTGATATTCGGATATAGCCCGCTCGTAAGCTCCGTGCTTCTCAAACTCAAGAGCGCGCAAGCCGTTCACAACGGCAAGCTCCTTGTCCGACACCCCTTCCCCGCTTAGGACTGTGCTCAGCTCCTCTTTTGCGGGTTCGGCATAAAGCGTTCGGCTGGAGGCCGTAAAGACAAGAATAGCGGTCAATGGAATGACGATTCTCACAAATTTCACGAATGCTCTAAGACTTGATTCAGCAGATCCTGAGCCTGTTTTACGACGGAGGAGGAGGGAAAACGTGCAAGGAGGTCTGTAAGCGTATCCCTGGCTGAATCACGGTCGGCAAGGTGTAATTTCGAAAGGGCCAGGCAGTAAAGCGCCTTGTCCGAAAGTTCCGAATTCGGAAATTGCTTGATGAATTGCTCGAATAATTCTTTCGACCGGTGGAAGTTTTCTATTTTTCCGTAAGACAAGGCCAGCATGAATCTGGCCCATTCCTCCTTTGTGCCGGCGCTTCCTTCCGGGGGAGCCGCTAAAAACGACTCCAAAACGGAGACGGCTTCCTGATAATGCCCTTGATCGATGAATCCCTGCGCCTTTATCCACAATTCGGCACTGCCCCCTTTATCCGACAACGCCGCGAGCGATTCTTCCAGGTAACTCTCGACGCGTTCGCTCCCGACATACCCGGGCAGCCGGGAAATCTCACCGCCCTGTGGATCGAGAATGATGATCGTCGGCGTACCGGCAACGCCGTACCGTTCGCTCAAACCGGCCTCCGAATAGGCGTTGATGCGCAGCGGTACAAATTCCTTCATAAGCTTTTGAATCGATTCCTTCGCAAGCGATTCCTGCTCAAACTGTTCGCACCATTCACCGCCGTTTATGAAGAAATAAAGCAAAATGGGCTTGCTTTCAACTTTTGCTCTCTCAAGTCCGCCGTTAAAGGTGTACGACCAGTAAACGGACGACTTAAAGCGGTCTAGTGCGGCCTGCGCCGCTTCGCGGACCGGGAAGCGCCCGCCATCGGGTAATTGGAAGGGGTCTGTTAAAGCGCTCTCCAGAAGAGAAATGCTTTCGGGATCGTTCAAAATATCAAGCGCCAGCACCGCGTACCAACGCGCCATCCAAGCGGGTGACCGGAGAGCTTCTTCCGCGAGTTGTTTTGCGCTGGTGTCTTTAGCCATGGCCAACCCGATGAGCGCCGCTTTCTGCTGTTCGGCATCGCCGGCCTGCTCCATTTCCCGGAGCGCCGCGCGCGCCTGTTCCGTACCGATGCGGCCGAGACTCTTGATGGCGGAAAAACGAATCTGGGGATCGGATAATTTTGCCTGATCGAGCAAAACGGGCACACCTCTATCGTCGCCGATATCGCCGAGCTGCTGGATCGCGGCAAGTTTTGTTTCCACCTGATCCGTTTCGCCGATCATTTTAATGAGGCTCTCCACCTGATCGGCCGATGCGGAATTCAGCGGAAGAATGGAAAGAAGCACGGCAAGAAGAAAAAATTTCATACGGGAACGTTTCGAATATACGCGTCTCTGTAAAGACTGGATTCGTTCTTGACCTTGTTCATAATCGTCTCGGCCATCGATTTTTTCGGCAGTTTCTCGATACAAACCTGGAAATATTTCCCGCTCGGGATAACGAAAGCATCATACCCAATTTTTTTCAACTTCTCTATCTGTTCTTCGGCGCGCACGGCAGTTAGATAAGTCGCCAGTTGAACGGTGAACTGCTTTTTGCCGATCAAAACGCCCTTTACCGTTACCTCACCGGCCGTCTCATCAGATACCGCTGAAGGGGCCGGACTGCTTGCCGCTTTGGAATAGTCCCGGTCTTGAATCAATGAAACGGACTGAACTTCCGCAGTTCCCACGGCTTGAACGGGCGCGGGCGGAGTTTCGATCCTCGGCAGAGGCGTGCGCACCAGTTCGCGTGCTACTAAAGTCAGCCGGCTGAGCTCGTTGTGCAATTTTTCAACTTTTACCTCTGTTTCCATTCTAACCTGTTTCCTGCCGCGCTCGACCCCCCAGGAAAAGACAACCACATACGAAATGACCAATAAACATACACCGATTAGAAGTTTGTCCAAACCGTACGTGGAGATCTTACTCTTTGAATCTAACGCCGGTCCTTGATTGAAATCGGACATGGCTGTTTGCGATGCTTCTTGTGATACGGATGAAAAAAGATCCCGCTGCATACGTAAGTCCTTGATTATCAATATCTTAAAATGACCCGCGGAATCCGCAGGTCAATGGGTTTCTCAAAGGTTTGTTTCAGGACTATCTGACCCCACCCAAACGCTTGAAGGGGAAGTAGATGCACATGGCTTTCCCAATTAGGTTTTCTCTCGGCACGAAACCCCAATTCCGGGAATCGGAACTTTCCGCACTGTTGTCGCCCAGCACAAAGAACTGTCCTTCCGGTACGACAATCTGCTGTCCCGGCTTGCCATATGCCCAATCAGGCCGGTTGTAATAATAGAACTTTTGAAATATATCCGGTTCCGTGACTATTTTACCATCGACAAAGAGGTGTCCATCCTTTATAGAAATGACCTCACCCCCAAAAGCGGCCAGACGCTTCACAAAATCCCTTTCCCCGTCCACCGGATAACGGAACACAATAATGTCTCCGCGCTCGGGTTCTCTGAAAGTAATCATCGGAAACGAAAGAATGGTTTTTTCGATAAAGGGAATCCGGATTTCAAACCGCCCGCAGTATCCGAATTTGTTTACGAGTATCCGGTCTCCTTCAAGCAGTGTGTGACGCATGGAGCCCGTGGGAATTTTAAACGCCTGAATGATGAACGCGCGGATGATCAGCGCCAGGACAAATGCCCAGAGCAGTGGCTGAATCCATTCATGCCACCACCATTTCAAAGACCAAGTTTTATACGTTTCCTGACTTTTCTCTTTTTTTGATTCGCTCATGTTTTCCCTAGTCTATTTTTAAAATGGAAATGAAAGCCTCCTGCGGAATCTCCACTTTTCCGAACCGTTTCATCCGCTTCTTGCCTTCCTTTACTTTGTCCCACAATTTTCTTTTTCGCGTAATATCGCCGCCGTAACATTTGGCGGTTACGTTTTTGGCCATCGGCTTGATGGAATCGCGCGCAATGATTTTACCGTAAACCGCCGCCTGAACGACCACTTCAAAAAGCTGCCTCGGAATCACTTCCTTCAATTTTTCCACAAGCGCGCGGCCGCGGTGGTAGGCCGACTCCTTGACAACAATACTGGAAAGCGCGTCGACCACTTCACCGTTGATCAAAATGTCAAGCTTTACAAGCGGAGACGGCCAATAACCGATGAGATCGTAACTCATCGAGCCGTAACCGCTGGTACCCGACTTGATCTTGTCGTAAAAATCCATCACGACCTCCGCGAGCGGCATTTCATACACAAGCTTTGCCCGCGTCGGGCTCAAATATTCCGTGCTCTTATAAATTCCCCGCCGGTCCTGGCAAAGCGCCATGATGGTGCCGAGATCCTCCGCGCGGATGATTAGCTGAATGTTGATGTACGGCTCCTCGATTTTCTCGATCTGTGAAGGATCGGGAAGTTTCACGGGATTATCCAGAATCACGCGCTCGCCGCCTTTTTTTACAATACGGTAAACGACATTCGGCGCCGTGATCAAAAGTTCCAAATTAAATTCACGTTCAAGCCGCTCGCGCATGATATCCATATGCAAAAGGCCGAGCAGGCCGCAGCGGAACCCCATTCCGAGCGAAACCGAGGTTTCGGGTTCGTAGCTGAGCGAGGAATCGTTTAATTTTAATTTCGCAAGCGCATCGCGGAGAAGCACGAAGTCCTTCGGATTGATCGGATAAAGCCCGCAGAAAACCATGGGCTGGATATCCTTGTAACCCGTAAGCGGCGCCCCGGCACGCTGTCCGCTCAGCGTAACGGTGTCGCCGGGCTTCACATCTTCCACGGATTTGATATTGGCGGCCAGATAACCGACCTCGCCCGTTGACAGCGCGGACACTTCGTGAGGATGGGGATCAAAAAATCCGAGCTCGTTGACTTCAAATTCTTTCTGTGAAGCAAAGAGAAATATCTTCTCGCCCTTTTTGATTTCCCCGTCCACCACGCGGATGTAGGTGACCACGCCTTTGTACGTGTCGTATTTCGAATCAAACACAAGCGCACGAAGCGGTTTGTTCTGCGAACCGGCCGGAGGCGGAATCCGCTCGATGACGGCATCCAAAACTTCCTCGATTCCCTTCTGGAGCTTCGCGCTCGTTTCCAATACTTCCCGGTCATCGATGTCCAAAAGTTCCACGAGTTCGAGTTTCGCCTTTTCCGCATCGGCGTTGGGCAAATCCATTTTGGATAATACGGGAATAACAGCCAGGTTTCTATCCTTGGCCAGAAGCAGATTTGTGATCGTCTGCGCCTCCACTCCTTGAGTGGCGTCCACCAAAAGCAATGCGCCTTCGCAGGCCGCGAGGCTCTTGGAAACTTCGTAGGTGAAATCGATATGACCAGGTGTGTCGATCAAATTGAGCTCGTACCCTTTGTAAGGAATGGTGACCGCGCGCGCCTTGATGGTAATGCCCCTCTCGCGCTCCAAATCCATGTCGTCCAGCATTTGCTCGTGAAATTCCCGGGGCGAAATGGCGCCGGTGGCGAGAAGCAAACTGTCGGCCAATGTCGATTTGCCGTGATCGATGTGGGCAATGATGGAGAAATTTCTTATTTTTTCCGGGGAAGTCATCGGGCAACGAGCGATTGCACGGCGGCCTTGCGGTCGGATGAACCGAAAATGGCGTTGCCCGCCACCAGCACATCCGCGCCGGCATCCAGCGCAAGCTCGGCGGTTTCGGCGTTAATCCCCCCGTCAACAGAGATGCGGCCCTCAAACCCTTCCCGGCGCAGAACGCGGATTTTCTCGATCGGCTCCGGCATGAATTTTTGTCCTCCGAAACCGGGCTCAACCGTCATCACAAGCACAAGATCGACGTACTTGAGGAAGGGTTTAATTTCATCCGCCGAAGTCTTCGGCCTAAGCGAAAGGCCGGGCTTTTTCCCTCCCTGGCGGATTTGATCCAGGGTCTGGCGTACATCATTACAGGCCTCAACGTGAACCGTGATGAGATCCGCGCCCGCCTTTACGTAGTCCACAATCCAGTCGCCGGGTTCTTCGATCATCAGATGAACGTCGAGCAGCAATTTCGTCCGCTTGCGGATCGATTTAATGACACTCGGCCCGATGGTGAGATTCGGCACAAAATGCCCGTCCATCACGTCCACGTGAATCCAGTCACAGCCCGCCGATTCGACTTGTTTAATTTCATTCCCCAGGCAGGCAAAATCCGCCGAAAGAATGCTGGGTGAAATAATTATTTTGTGCTTCAACTAATTTCCTTCTTTATTTTGCTCAAAACTTTTTCCTTGGTGGGGCCGATTAAAGAAACCGCGAAATGCTGGTCCCGGAAAAGTTTCCGGGCTATGCCGCGGATATCCTCCGCGCTAACCGCCTCAATCTCCTGCTCGATTTTTTTCCGGTCGGGCACCTGATGGGTAAACAAATAGCGCTCGCCCACCCAAAGCATGTGCTCCAGGATATCTTCGAGCCCCAGGATAAGCTGGCCCGAGAAATAATCCTTTGCCCGCCGCAGTTCCGCTTCCGGAACGCGTTTTGTCGCAAGCTTGTCCAGCTCGCGCATAATCACGCAGATGGTCTGAAACGTTTTGCGGTCATCCACGCCGGCCGAAATCGTAAATGCGCCGGTATCTTCGTAAGCGGAAATATGACTGCGGATCGAATACGCCAGCCCCCGCTGTTCGCGCACCTGCTCGAAGAGCCGCGAACTCATGTTGCCGCCCAAAATCACGTTCAGAAGCGCGGTCTTGTAGCGGTCAGGATTATTCCGCGAACCGCAGTGCACACCCATTACAAAATGTGTTTGCTCGGTTTTTTTGTCCTCAAAGCAGGTCCGCACATTGCGCAAACGGCTTCGGGCGGGGCGGAATGTAGACGCACGGCCGCCGGGTTTACGGCCGAAGTGTTCTTCGATTTGTTCCAAAACAGTGTTGGGATGCACATCCCCGAACACGGTCACCAGAATATTCCGCGGATTGTAATATTGGCGCTTGAAATCCCGGATCGTCGAAGGTCCAAGTCCGTTCACGCTGTCGAGCGTTCCCGCAATGTAATTGCCGAGCGACTGGTTGGGCCACAGGAGATCCATGAGCATTTCGTGCACAAAATGCATCGGCAAATCGAAATACATTTTGATTTCCTCGAGAATGACTGTCCGCTCTTTCTCGATATCGTTCGAAGTAAGTATCGCGTCATTGATCATGTCGGCAAGCACATCCAAAGCACTTTCCCAGTCTTTATTGAGCACGCGCGCCATGTAGCAGGTGCATTCTTCGGAGGTGAATGCGTTCAGCATTCCACCCACGCCCTCGATTTCTTCCTTGATCTGCCGTGTGGTTCTGTTTTTGGTTCCCTTAAAGAGAATATGCTCGATAAAGTGGGAAACGCCGGTAATTTTTTTGGATTCAAACCGGCCTCCAACCTTCACCCAAACGGCTAGCGCAACGGAATCCCTGCCCGGTGCAGGGCAAGTCACGACACGCAAGCCGTTTTTCAGTTCGCTCAAATGATAATTGAATTCACCGTCTCTTTTATTTTCGTTGAGCATCGAGATACCCCTGTAACATGATCTGTGCAGCCAATTGATCTACTTTCTTTTTTCGTTTGGTACGCGACATGTTCGTTGCAATCAAATACCGCTGCGCTTCTTTGCTGGTAAGGCGTTCATCCCAGAGCTTGACTTCCACCTGCGCGGCCTGGCGAAGCGATTCGGCGAACGCCTCCGCTTCGCGCGCCTTCGGGCCGACGGATCCATCCATATTAACAGGATGCCCGATCACCACCGTACCGATATTTTCGGCCCGGATCAGTTCGATAATTTCCTGAATTTCCCCGCCGTCCTTCGGGCCGGCCACAAAACCCAGGCCGTGGGCCAGCCATCCGGCTTCGTCACTTTTCGCCAGCCCAATTCGCTTCGTACCGTAATCGATGCCGAGAATCTGTGTCATTGCGAGGAGTTCGCCACAGGCGCAACCAGTAGCCGGGGCGTCTCGCCCCGGATTGCCGGGCAAGATGCCCGGCCTACGCAATCGGGGGCTCGCAATGACGCCCTTCCGTGCACAGCGCGAGAAAATTTCTGCGCGAGCTTAACAACGGACGCGGTTCCGCCCTTGGCTTGCCGGATGGCACTTATGAATGCGCTTCCGACAACGACGCCATCGCCGACCCGCGAAGCTGACTTTGCTTGTTCGGGACTTGAAACGCCGAATCCGATCAGAATGGGATTTCTGGAAAATTTCCGGAGGCGGCGAATATTCCGATCCATTCCCTGCTCAAATTGTTTCCGCTCGCCCGTCACGCCGCGCCGCGAAACGTAATAAATGAAATCCTTTGATTTCCGCGCGAGAAATTTCATGCGTTCGTTTGAAGAAGTCGGCGCAACCAGATTAACGAACGAAAGCCCAGCCCGCTGAATAGCGTCAACCAGCGCGGGGTCCTCATCCGGCGGCAAATCGGGAATGATCACGCCGTCAAATCCGTCCCGGCGAATGCCTTTGGCAAAACGTTTCGGGCCGTATTGAAGTATTGGATTGACGTAGGAAAAAAAGATAATCGGCATTGCAACGCCGCGCTTGCGTGCTTTGGCTACAATGCTTCGCGCAATGTCGATCGTAATCGAATGTTTAAGCGCGCGTTCCGAAGCTGCTTGAATCGTCGGGCCGTCGGCCAGAGGATCGGAGAAAGGAAATCCGAGCTCCAGAATATCCACGCCGGCGCGGTCAAGTCCTGCCAAAAGTTTCTCCGTCGTCGAAAGATTGGGAAATCCGAGCGTAATGTAGGCGCAAAGCAGTTTCCGCCCCTCCCGCCGCGCCTGCCTAATTTTCTGCGTCAATCGATTAGAGTTTGAGGGCATGTCTTACCGTGTCAATATCTTTATCGCCGCGGCCGCTTAGCCCGACGATCACCGTTTCGTTTTTCTTAGTCCGCGGCATGAGTTTTTCCAAATACGCCAGCGCGTGCGCAGGCTCAAGCGCCGGCATGATTCCTTCCTCAAGCGTGAGCCGCCTGAATGCCACCAAAGCTTCTTTGTCCGTAATCGCCACATACTCGACGCGTCCGGTTTTTGATAAATAGGCGTGTTCAGGACCTACAGACGGATAATCCAAACCGGCGGAAATAGAATGCGCGAGCTGAATTTGTCCGACCCGGTCCTGGAGAACAATGCTCTTCATGCCGTGCAATACGCCATTCGTTCCCTTTGTAATTGTTGCTGCGTGACGGCGCGTATGGATTCCCGAGCCTGCCGCTTCGACGCCGAACATTTTCGAGCGCGTTTTCAGGAAAGGGTAAAAAAGCCCCATCGAATTACTGCCGCCGCCGACACAGGCCACCAAATAATCCGGCTCCCTGCCCGTTTTTTCTCTGTGCTGTTTCCGGGCCTCAACGCCAATCACGCTTTGAAAATCCCTCACCATCACCGGATAAGGGTGCGGTCCGACGGTCGAGCCGAGAAGATAATAACTTGTATCGACATGGGTTACCCACGCGCGGATGGCCTCGTTCGTGGCGTCTTTCAGCGTTTTCGAACCGGAATGAACGGGAATCACGCGCGCGCCGAGAATCTGCATTTTGTAAACATTGAGCGCCTGGCGGCGAATATCCTCATCGCCCATGTAGACATCACATTCGAGATTGAGTACGCGCGCGGCCGTAGCCGTAGCAACGCCGTGCTGACCGGCACCGGTTTCGGCGATCACTTTTTTCTTTCCGAGAAACTGTGCTAGAAGCGCCTGACCGAGCGTGTTGTTGATTTTGTGAGCGCCGGTGTGGAGAAGGTCTTCGCGCTTTAAAAATATCCGGGCCCGCCCGTAACGCCGCGTGAGATTTCCGGCAAAATAAAGAGGCGTCGGCCGCCCGGCATAATCGGTTAAATAGCCCGCGAGTTCCCGCTTAAACTTGGAATCGCGCCTGACCGTTTTATAAGCATCGGTGAGCCTGTCGAGCGCCGAGATGAGCGTCTCGGGCACAAACCGGCCGCCGTAGGAGCCAAAATAACCTTTTTTATCGGGAACTGTTTTTGCTGGCAATGCCGTAACTCCTTTACTCTTCAAAAGAAGCACGGAGCTTAACATATTGCCTATTTAAAATCAATGAGCCCTGGATATTCGGTAAAGAGAGTGTTAGTGAGTTAGTGGATGAATGCCAAAAGCGGATCAAATACTTCTTTGATTTCTTGATTGATTTTCTTTTCTTCAACCCAACGGCGCACGAACGGGCGAAGCATGGCGTAACCGGGCTTGCTTACATCGCCAAGATACTGTTTCAAATTATGCCGGAACGATTTAAAAAGCTCGTGCTTTTTGTATCGAATAAGAGCCTCGAGAACGGCTGCCTGATCAGGGAAAAACTTCAGTATAAAATAAACGTACGATAAATCTTTATCACGTTTAGCCTCGCCGGATCGCATAACGAAACTAATCCCTTTGTGATACAAAAAAGTTTCGGGTTTCGGAATATTCAGGCTTAAAGTCTTCCCCAAATGCTGAATGCCTATCTGAGCGGGCTCTTCAAGCAAAATTTCAAATGCTTCAATACGATTGCAAGCCAGCTGAGGTCCTAAAAATCTATTCAGCGTATCGTCGGAAGTGTCAAACGAAGTAATAAACTCCACTTTCATTTCCAACTCTTTTTTCTTGTATATAAATTCGATAGGCTCCGGCTCGTCCTCATAGATTCTCTGAACAGCCAAGCCCGCCTTGGTAAGCCTGTCGTAAATCGTTTGATCAAATCTCCGCGGGCCTGTTTCTAAAACCCCTAAATCAACGTCGGTCGTTGTCGGAATATTGGGAATTTCTTTGTGCCAATGATATTGTGCATAAAGATACGGGCACCATCCGCCTACGATAATAATTTTGTCCAGATCATCCGCGATGGCGAGCAGCGTGTCCAGAAACCCTTTTTCCATTGTTTCGAAGTCAGACAAAGGCTTGCCCTTTTCTTTTGAAATAGGAAACTAAATGTTCCGCCTCCTCCGTTCCAGTCGGTGGGAACGTCATCAAATCCAGATAAAGCTGCAAACGAGAAACAACCGGATAACCTTTTACCGCTCCGGAGTCCCTAAAAACGGAACTCCGATAAAACGGAAGGGCGAAACAAACGTTTCCACCCTGAACAAGCTTGTATAAATTAAGCTGCGTCGCCATCTCTTTTAAAAAGGCGGGAAATTCCCCGCGTTCGAGATCCAAATAAATAAAATGCCGTCCGTCTTTGACGTAAGGAGAAATTAAACGGCTAGCGCTGTACTGCGTTAAAGCAAATATCTTTTTTTTCTGCTTCAAATATAGGGCGCATGTTTTTAGGAAATTCTTATCCGTGGTGAGATAGTAGGTCTGGTCATTTTGTTCAAAAGCGTATGCGCTTAACCAGTCTTTCAGAAGCGCGTCTTTTCGTATAAGCCGGGTATAACTATTCGGTCCTTTGATAACCCGCTCGACATAGCCCCGCGCTTCCGCCTTGCTCAAGACATCGCTCGCAAGGCTTATAGAGATTCCTTCCTTGGTCAAATCGACAAGCGTCCACTTCTTTTTGGGCTCCCGTAATAAAGCGCGCAGGGTTAACGAAGAGCGGTCGCCAAAGATGTTCTTTACCAACCTTCTTGTTGCCATCGGATTACATCCTCTGAACATATACTATCTTTCGACATTTGTCGGAACATTACATATGCCGAAAGTATAGCGTAAAATGAGCGCTGAAGCAAGGTGTAGCGTAGATTTCTTGCACCAATGGTGCAAGTTTTAAACTACGCCGCGCTTAAGCCGCCGCCGTGCTTTTACATACAGTTATATCACTGCCAACAATTTGTTCAGCCCATTGAAGATCTAGAAATGCCGGTGTCTTAAGCTGTCATTTCGGTGAGTTCCAGGCGGGTCTTGTCGTCTTCGACGGGAATCAGAATCCGGAAATGGCTCCAGGTGAGTTTTGGCCACATGGCCAAAATTGGGTATTTCTCGGCAAAAAGTTTAAGCCGCCCGAGAACGCTAGGATCTACGCCAAGCCGTTCACTTAATTTTTCTACCGTGTTGTCGCCGTATTCCCCGCGGTTTTTGTTTAGCAGGATGTGCTGTTTGCTTTCGCTCAACTTTTGAACAAAAGGAACGGCGGCTCGTTCGCTATTAAGCACGCTGGAAAGCATAGCGACCCCTTGCTCCGTAAACGCATAAGGCAAATGGGCTGAGAACTTAAGGCTTTTGAGGTTATCGCAATTTGCGATACCCTCCTATGTTGTGCGCTTAGCTAGGCGCCGTTCATTTGGAGGGCTAATCGTTTCTACCGACTTTTCTACAGAACATGTTTACGTCCGTAACCCTTTAACATGTACAATCTGAGGATGATATTAAATCAATTCTATTTTGCATTCAAACATTATTTTCAACTTTAACCAACTTCGTTCAGAACCGGATTGCCAATAAAATCCGTCGGTTTTACCCGCCAGTCGTCAAAAGGAGAAATGGGATAACCCAAATATGCAAAATAGCGTGGCTACCATTCCGGCAGGAACTTCTTAACGGCGGCTTTCAGATAGCAAAGCCCGATGGGCTGGAGGCGGATACCGGTATCGTAGAAATCCTGAAGGGCGGCTGAATTAAGAGAAGCTTCACCAATGGCCTTTGTAATACGTGAGAGGCGCAACCAAATCCGTGACCCTATTTTCCAGAGCCGACATTTCTTCCTCGGAGAGCGCTTTAAACTGTTTCGCCAATGAGACATTTTCCTCAACTTGCCGCACGTTATCGCACCCGATGATGATATGGGAAACGGCAAGCGACAAAACATAGTTTAGGGCTTCCTTAGGCGTGAGCAGATTTTTTTCAAGAATTCTTCCGCGGCTGTACACCTTCATTCCGATCACGCCCATACCTTTGGCTTTCGCGACGGGTAAAAATTCCTCGATGAACGAATGTGAAGTGCGGTCGGCGACATTGAGCGCCGCCAGAACCGAATCGAAATCGTAGCGCTCGGCCGCGGCTTTTAAAATCTTCGGATCGTGGTGCCCGGTGATCCCGAGAAACCGAACCTTGCCGCTTTTGCGTGCTTCCTCAAGCGCATGAATGGCGCCATCTTTGGAAAAAATCTCATCGAGGTCCGTCTGTTCACGCAGATCGTGAAGCTGCCAGAGATCGAGATGGTCCGTTCCGAGACGCTCCAAGCTGTCGTCAAGAAGCCTGAGAGAACCTTTGCGCATCCGGTCATGCGTTTTTGAAGCCAGAAAAATACCGTCCCGCGCGCCCGGGCGGCTTCTAAACACCGCGCCGTAATAATCCTGGCTTTCGGAATAAGCCGGCGCGGTATCGAAATAATTCACGCCGAGGTCAAGCGCGCGCTCAATGACGGGCACAGCCTCTTTTTTCCGGCCGTAAGTTCGCAGAATTCCCTCCCCGCCCAGGCCGAAAATTGTGACCTGAACGCCTGTCTTCCCAAAATCTCTTTTCGGTATCGCGCCATTTTGCATCGTTTCAAATTCCCCAGCGGCTTCGCCAAACCCCGGGATTTTCAGTGAGGCATAAAGCGCCGCCAGCGCTCCGGCGGCCTTCCCAAAAAAATCCCGCCTATTCATGAATTGCCTTCTTGATCAGCTCGCGTTCATCGCTGCCGAGCGGCAGGGACAACGCGCGCTTTTGCCCCTCGGGAGTTAGTTTCCGCCAAACCTTCTTGACGATTGCAACGGTTTTCTCATTCCCCTGCTCTTTCAAGAAACCGGCAAACTGGTATTTCAGGAAGTAAAGCGTGACCGCATCTTCCAAGGCGCGCGATTCTTCATCTTGGGGGTAATTGCGCTTTGTAATTAGCGCAGCGACGCGCTCGATGAATTCCGGCCCGTATCCGGCCTCTTTGAGAATCCCGCCCACTTTTTCAGCGTGGAATTTTTTCAATTTTTCGCGCCAAGCCAGATAGCCTTTGCGGTCCATCGAGAAATCGCTTCGCGGAATCATCCAGCGGCAAATATGCTGGCCGCGGATGGCGACGAGCAGATCCTCCGACGGCGCAGCGCAAATCTCTTTTACAATTTCAGTAAGGCGCTTGGAGTAAAGAAGCTCTTTAGGTTCGGGCTTTCCGTCTGCGTGCTCCAAATTTGGATCGCGGGCGTTCTCGCGATCGATGAGCTCGATGGCTTTTTTAAACCGCGCATCTCCGATGGGCATAATCACTCACCGTGTACAGGGTGTGCACGGGGTGACACTCTTTCGCAAAGGGACAGTCACCAGGGCACTAAATCCGCTGATCGATGGGTACGTAAGGCTGCGTGACCGGACCGGTATAAATCTGGCGCGGGCGGCCGATCTTTAAATCCGGCGATTCAAGCATTTCTTTCCACTGCGCGATCCAGCCCGGCATCCGGCCGATGGCAAACATAACGGTGAACATATTGACCGGAATACCGATGGCCTGGAGGAGAATGCCGCTGTAGAAGTCGACGTTCGGATAAAGTTTCCGCTCGATGAAATAGGAATCTTTCAGCGCCGTTTCCTCAAGACGCTTTGCAATATCCAGAAGAGCCGTGTGCTTGCCGATTTTTTTCAAAACATCATCGCAGGCTTTCTTCAAAATTTTGGCGCGGGGATCAAAACTTTTGTAAACGCGGTGGCCGAAACCCATTAGACGGATCCCGGATTTCTTGTTGTCTTTTACCTGCTGGACAAAGTCCTTCACGTCCATGCGTTCCTTCTCAATCCGGGTTAGCATCTCGATAACGGCCTGGTTCGCACCGCCGTGGAGGGGCCCCCAAAGCGCGCAAATCCCCGCGGAGATGGACGCGTACAGATTGGCCAGGCTGGAACCCACCATCCGGACGGTGGAAGTACTGCAATTCTGCTCGTGATCGGCATGCAGGATGAGAAAAAGCTCGAGCGCTTTTGCGAAAACCGGCTCCACCGTGTACGGTTCGGCAGGAACGGCAAACATCATGTGCAGAAAATTTTCAACGTAGCTCAGGCGGTTGATGGGACCGATGAACGGCTGGCCGATTGATTTCTTGTAGGAAAATGCCGCGATTGTATTCACCTTGGCAATAAGGCGGGCAATATTCAGGTCCACGGATGCGGGATCCGAGTTGAAGCAGTCCGGATAGTAACTCGACAGCGAGCAGATCATGGAGGAAATGATGGACATGGGATGCGCTGTGGCTGGATAATTGTTGAAAAACCGTTTCATATCCTCGTGTATCATCGAATGCCGCGTAACGCTTGTCGTGAAATCATTCAGCTCTTTCTTGCCCGGCAGATGCCCGTAAATGAGCAGGTACGAAACTTCAAGAAATGAGGATTTCTCGGCAAGTTCTTCGATCGGAATGCCGCGGTGCTTGAGGATTCCCTTCTCTCCGTCGATGTACGTGATTGAGCTAAAGCAGGAACCGGTGTTTCCGTAACCCGGATCCATCGTAATGCTGCCGGTTTCAGACCGGAGATTGCCGATGTCAATGGCATGCTCTTTTTCCGCGCCTTCGAAGAGTGGCAGCTTGATAACCTTATTCTCGATTTTTAATTCCGCTTCGCCAATTTTTTTATATCCGCTCATAACCTATTCTCCCTGAAAGTGGTACCTTAAGTATTCTAAGGTGCTTTTTGATACACCGGCTCTATCGCTTCATTTGAAATCCAGCCGCCGGTTCCGTCTCGGAGCTCGATTCGGGACCAGAAATCTCTTTTCTCCCGGACAAATACGGGCAAACCTGCCGTAAGTTTGAAAGCTGTCTTGTCATGCTCCGAAGGTCCGTATTTAACTTCCGCGGTTTTTTCCACGACGACCGCGTTTTCCTCCCGGAGAACGAAATGCTTCAACACAGCCGCAGAAGTGGAAAGTAAGAAAACGAAAAAGGTAACGGACGAAATCCGTTTCATCCAGCGCGGCCGCTTCAAAAGAAGATGCAAAATATAGGCAAGTATCCACAATGTGTAGGAAAGCAGGCTGAGCAGCTCCGTTTCCATCGCGCTCGTAAAGTCCAGAATCCGGTTAAGGCCGATCAAAACAGCGGGCCGGGTGTCTGCGATTTGCTGCTCAAGCAGGCCGTTCACGTACCCGAGATTGTTCAGAATTTCCGGGTCCCTTGGATTGAGACGCCGCGCCCTTTCAAAATTCAAAACAGCTTTTCCGAGATCGCCCACCCTCGCGTACGCATTGCCCAGGTTGTAATAAACGACCGCGTACAACTGACCGCTTTTCAGCATCTGCTCGTATAAATTAATGGCCTCCTGATAACGGCCTCCCTTGTACTCCGCCTGCGCGGTGCTAAAGAGATCAATAGTCTCCGCCGCCAACGGATCACAAAGAAGTGCGAAGAAAAACAATACAAACAAAATATTCGTTGTCATTGCGAGGCAGCCGAAGGTGCGACGATCACGTAGGCGGGGCGTCTCGCCCCGCAGAGCTAATCCGGGGCAAGATGCCCCGGCTGCGTTCTTGATGTCGCTCGCAATGACGTTGCATCGTTTAGTCATTTTTTATGCCTTGCTATCGATTTGGAGATGATTTGGACCGTATCAAAAAGCTCTTCTTTCTTTTCATCGTTAATGTCAACATTCGTGAAGCGCACCTGATTGCAGATATCATGAAAGGATTTAAGGCGCTCGATGGTTTCTTCCGGTTCGCCGCGCTCCTTAAGCGCATCCTCAACCATCGGAACCGTCAGGCTGTGGGCAGACACATTCATTTGGTCTGAAAGATATTTCATCAGCGTTTTCTGGGCAATCTCGCAGAATTGTTGCTGCCCTTCCCGGGACGAATCTTTCATGACCTTGCCCATTTTGCGCAAACCGCGCCGTACCGCGCGTGGAGCCTCAATCCTCCGCTTCAAAGCAACGTTGGTATCCAATGCCTCACGCCGTTTGACCAGAAGGAGCAGAATCAGGGCTAGAATGGTAGCTGCGCCGTCGCCCATCAGGATAAGCAGCATGCGGGGATAAAGCCGTTCAAACAACGATTTTTCCAAACGGTCCTTGATAAAGAAAATATCGCGGGCTTCGAGCTCAACGCCTTTCTTTTGCTCCTGTTCTTCCCGGGATTTCAGTTTTGGAACCGGCCCGGCTTCTCCGGGCGTTACGCGGATTTGAAACGCCTCTGTGCGAAGCGTCGTGTATTTCTCGCTCTGGGGATCGAAGAAAGAGAATTCAACGGACGGCAGTTCAAAATTGCCCGGCAGTTCGGGAATGAATACCGTCTGAAAAGTTTTCCGCCCCATGACGGAATCTTTGCGATCGAGCATCTGCGTCGAAACATCCGATTCGTATGTTTGAAAATTCTTTAGCTCCGGAACGCGGGGCTTTTCCATCGTTTCGATATTGCCCTCGCCTTCGATGGTCAAGGTAAGCGTGACCGGTTCATTCTGCTTTACCGCGCGCCTGTCGATTGTCCCCGTAAACGTAAACCGGCCCGTTGCTCCAGAGAAATTCTCAGGCTTCCCCTGATCCGGAAACGGTTTCACGGTGATCGAAATGGGATACGTAGCGAGAATCTTCGGGATTTTCTTGGCGTAAATCCGCCGCGAGAAAAAGCTGTCGTCAAAAAACTCATCCAGAAAACTTTCATAGTGCGACTGTTCCTCCACGCTTACCTTCACCGAGCCGGGCTGGATGCTGTATTCACCGCTGCCCTGGGGAAAAAGCGTCATCTTGCGTACGTCGGCGCGTACGTACCGTTTGCCGCCGATCTGGACCACCGTTTTGCCCAGTTTTTCTGGGGTTGCAAACTGCTCAATCCAGAATCCGGTGATCACAGGCTCTTCGGAAAATCCTTCGTACTGGGTATCCTGCCGGGTGTAGAGTGAATAAGTCAAAACAATGGGCTCATTGGGATAGGCAACCGTTTTATCAACCCAGGCCTTGAGGAAAATATTTGGGTCCGCTCCCGGAGGCACAAAACCCTGGGGCGGCGTCTTCGGAATCTGGTAGTAACTGGGCGGCTGCGCGGGGGGCTGGCCGGTGCTGCTTCCATTCAAATGAGATACCCCAATAGAAGAATTGGCCGGTGAGCCTGCTGCCGTACCGGCCGCACCTTCATTGGCCATGACCTCAAATTGCACCGAAGAGGTGCGAAAAACCTGACCCTCCACTTCAACCTCAACCGCGGGAAATGTAAATTTGCCTACCGCGTTTGGCACCAAAACAAACCGGAATTCCGAAACCGAAATCGTCTGACCGTTCTTATCCTTGGTTTGGGTGGACCGGCCCGTGTAAAACGTGGTAAAGCTTTCAATAGATGGCAGCCGCGGGCGCTCCGACTCTCCCTGTGAACCCTCGATGCGAATGGTCAAGTGCACTTCTTCCCCGACGGAAACAGTCTGCCGGTCAAACGTAATGGTGACTTCAGGAAGTGCGGTAAACGCAACGCCCGTGAGCACAAACACGAAGCCCACATAAATTGCAAGGAATGCGAAAACTTTACGAATTTTCATGTAACGTGTTTTGGTCCGTTATTAAAGCAAACTTGCTCGCTGATCTGCCGGCAAAGCGCGGACAAGGCGGATTTGTTTTCCGCGATCCACGCCAGGCCCGCCTTTTTCCTTCCGGGAGAACATTCGAGTGCATTTTCGATTTCAACCGATTCAAGCGCCCTGGGTAAAGGAATCCAGACATCCTGCGGACGCCCCAGACGCTCAAGCCCAGCCTTCCAAATTTCCTCCAAGCGGGAAAGATTGGGCAGACAGGCCTCTTTCAAGATAAGCAGCAGACGCGCGCCCCGCTCCTTTCGCGAAAGACCGACATCATGCAATACGGCGGAAAATTTCACGTCTCGTAGAATTTCCTCCGGCGCTCTCTTCTCCCGCCTCGAAAGGTCCTCGAGCAGCTCCGCCCATTGCTTTGATTCGCTGACCGTAAAGTGGCAACGGTCTTCGATGCCGTTTGGGTAATGGTCTAACGCAGTGCTTCTTGCCATTTTTGCTCAAGCTGTTCAATAGACAGCCCCGTAGTCTTCCGGAGCGCCGCTTCGAAACTTTCGCCGGCCTTCATGATTTCCAGCATTTCCTTGACGCGGTGCACACGATAGCGCTCGATGAGAAACTTGGTCATGACGTAGGACTGCTGGTAAAACACGGCTACCTGATCGGTTTCCAGCAAATTTTCCAACCCCGCCTTGAGTGTTTCGTATTGGTAATACCGGCCTTTGGCAAGCGAATTTTTCAGGTTCGAAATGTCAACCGGAACAACCTTGTTTTCCTCGTGCTGTGCCAGGCCTTCATTCAGCCAGATCGGGCAGGCGTTACCCACCATATCGACGACGAACGCGTGTGTCAGCTCGTGATAAATGACGCGCGTCAACTCACGCTCATCCGACTTGCCTTCCTCGTAGGCGGGCAGGCGTATTTTGCCATCATAAACACCCGCTGACCAGTGGGGAGAATTGACAATCTGGGCAAATTCGGCCTGATCGTACAAAATCACGGGAATCATGATGTCGGGGTAATAATTCAAATCGCGCGAAATATCACGATAGGCATTGTTCAGAAGCTGTTTTAGCTGCTGCCCCTGGTACGTTTCGTTGGAGCGCTTGTATCGAATAATGAAATGCGAAGCGCCGTATTGTGCGAGGCCCAGTTCCACGCCCGCTTCGCGCCCGAGCTTTTCCAGCTTTGCTTTCAGGTCTAGCGTGGAGCCCAGTGCATTGGCTTTCTGCCAACACTGCTGGGCTTTCCTGAGATCTTGCTTGGCATAAGCCAGATCGCCGAGTGTTTCCCATGTGTTTTGAAGTTTGTCGTAATATTGCACGGAAAGTTCCAGATAGGGCACGCTTTCCTGGAGCTGTTTGAGGTTGATTTTTGCGACTCCGGCATTGTGCAGCACCGTTGCAATGGCTTTGCGCAGATTTTCATCCTGCGGATTCTTTTGAAGCGCCAGGTCAAAATTGTCCTGGGCCTGTCTTAAATCCCCTTGCTCCACAAATGCGGCGCCAACGGCGAAATACCCTCCGCCCGATTGGGAGAACTTGCCGGCATCCCCCGCCTGAAGGTCATCCGCCCACTGCAGGTAATGTAGGGCATCGTTCAGGTTGTTTTCCTTGACGAGCAGGGCGCTCATCTGCTGGTAGGCCATCAAAAGCCGGCCGCGCAAAAGATCGTCCTTAGGATTGGATTTGTAGGCACTTTCCAATTTCCTGACCTCTGCCTCAAATTCCGCGGCGGTGGGTTGATTGGCGTTGACCGGGTTTTCGGGCATTAAAGCCAACGCGGTCAAAAAAGCGATCGTAAGCCAGATCCCCAGGAAAAATATCGCCCGCCGGAAAAGGGGTTTCATCGGGCAAATGCCTCCGCATGTTTGATGCGGTTCCGGATCGACGGGTGCGAGTAAAGTAAAAATTCGATCAACGGATGCGGTTCCGGATCGGCAAGATTTAAAAGCGAAAGCTTTTTCATGGCGGAAATAAATGCCGTCTTCATCTTTGTGCTTTTTAGCGCGAACTCATCGGCTTCCCTTTCAAGCATCCTCGAGTAAAAGTTGCCCAAAGGCATGGAGATCAGCCCGAAGATAACCGCTACAAGGCAAAGCAAAGGAAACCCGGCTACGTCCGCGGCAGATTCAATACCGAGCGGTCCGGCAAAAGCCGCCAGACACCGGTAAGCCAGCCAGAAAATCAGAAACGACGCAGCAAACCCGAAAATGATTTCCTTCACGATGTGCCGGTGTTTGCAATGCCCGGCTTCGTGGGCCACCACCACCGTAATCTCTTCGGGCGTAAAACTGCGTAGGAGCGTGTCACTCAGCACAACGCGCCTGGTCGAGCCGAGGCCTTGAAAAAACGCGTTGGCCTTGTTCGTGGTCTTGCTGAGATTCATGGAATAAACATTTTCGATCTTGAGATTCACTTGATTGACCAAATCCAGGATGCATCGTCTGAGCTCTTCATTGGACAGCCGCTCGTATTTGTTAAAAATAGGCGCAATGAATACGGGCCAAAGCCTGCTCATCGCCACGGAAACCAAAGCCCAGGCCAGCCACGCGATGATCCACCAGCCGTCCGGCCAGCGGCGGATAATGGCGTACAACATTTCCACCAAAATCACGGCAAACGCGAAACCGATCATCTGGCGCTTGGCCGTCTCGCGGACCCAGCCCCGTATCGTTAAATTCGAAAGCGCATACTCGTGCTCGATATGAAATCCCGAGTAGTACGTTAGCGGAAGATCGATGAAAAATAAAATGACCGAAAACAGGGAGAAATAAACGGCGACCCCTATCCAGGGATTTTCAAAATGATTTTGGGAGAACGCCCGAAGACAGATAGAAAGCGGCGTGAGAATGAAAACGGCCAGGCTGACGATGGTTACTGCGAGAGAAAAAAGCGAAGCTATGTGCTTCTTTTTCTGGTAAGCCTTTCCCCTGTCCATGGTTTTACCCGATTTTGCTCCGACACGTGAAAAACAGAAAACAAGAATTTCTACTTCTTATCGAAATAGTAGCAGAGATACTGTAGTGTATAAGCATACCCAAATACTGTCAAGAAACGATAGGGATGTAAGTAGCTCAAGAGACTTAGCTTAGGATAACGCTAAAGGCGTGGATACCGGGCTTCAAACAGCTTGCGCGATTATCTTGTGGACTTTGGGAAACGGATAGCGCTGAAATGCGGCCGGCTTTACCCACCGATAAGTTTGACTGTGGTTCAACTTCAATTCATCGCGGGGAGAACGGCAGTGAAACGCATGCATCGTGACTGAGAAATGCGTGTAAGCATGTTCCGCGGCGGCAATTTTTTTGCCGACACGAATACGCAAATTCATTTGCGCGAATAGCGCACGGCGGAGCTCATGGGCCGGATCTCGGGCCCCGCCGATCTCGAAATTGGGAAACTCCCATAAATTTGGCAAAAGCCCGCGGTCGGGCCGGCGAAGAATAAGAAACTCATTCCGATCATTTTGAATTACAGCAGCCGCCATTTCACGGTGCGGGCGCGGCGGTTTTTTTGATTTCACCGGATAATTTTCGGGATCGCCGGATCGAAAAGCCTTGCAGCCGGATTGCAGCGGACAGCAGCCGCACGCAGGGTTCCGCGGCACGCAAACGGTCGCGCCAAGCTCCATGACCGCCTGGTTCCAATTACCGCTCGCTTTCCGGTAAAGAAGCTGGGCCGCGATTTCCCGGATCCGGTCTTGCACAGCCGGACGGCCTATGTCATCTTTAATCGCAAATAACCGGGCGATCACTCTCTTTACGTTCCCGTCCACTACGGCCAGAGGCTCGTTCCAGACAATGCTGCTTACCGCCGCAAGCGTGTAACTTCCGATTCCGGGACAGGAGCGGAGCGTTTCCAAATCTACGCGGCGGGCTTTGGCGAGTATCTTTGCAGTTTCGTGGAGATGCTTGGCGCGATGATAATAGCCCAGGCCTTCCCAGAGTTTTATAACCCGGGAAAACGCCGCACCGGCCAGGCGCTTGAGTGAGGGAAGTTCACGGATAAACCGCCGGTAATACGGAATGACTTGATCCACCCGTGTCTGCTGCAGCATGAACTCGGACAGGACCGTAGAATATAGGGTGGGATTTTTTCTCCAGGGAAGATGCCGGCGCGAGGTTTTGTACCAATCGATAAGTGCGGACTGAACTCGCGACAATTTATTTTCCCCGGCGCTCCCAGCCTTGCTGCCAATCTACAAGTGAGCGGCGGTCAAAAACGAGGAAGTTTTCGGGGTAGTAGTAATCGTAGCGGTAAATCCACTTTTCCAGTTCTTTATTATCCGTAAAATTTCTCCAAATATCGTGGGGAAGGCCCCGGGACGCGATGGCTTCGTCCTTGCTCATTCCTTTCCAGATTTCTCCCGCAAGAATTTTTGTCTTTTGCTCCTGCGTCAACTCAGCATGCGTGGCCGCGTACGCTTCACGCCGCACCTTGTCCTCTTTCACGCCGGCGTTGCCCCAGAAATGGAGCGGATCCATGCTGAGCGACCGGGCGCAGCTGCTTGCCGCAGCGCACAGAGACAAAATTACGACAAAGAAAAGTTTCTTATTCACGGCTGATGTATTCTCCCGACCGCGTATCGACAACGATCTTGGTACCCTGTTTAATAAAAATGGGGACGTTTATTTTAAAACCGGTTTCAAGCACCACGGGCTTCACATTATTGGAAACGGAATCGCCCCGGACCCAGTCGGGCGCCTCTGTTACTTCGAGAGCCATTTTCGGCGGCAGCTCCAAATCGACGGGGATATTTTCGTGATAAAATACCCGCACTTCGCAGTTCTCCTTCAAAAAATTCTTCTTCTCTCCGACGATGCCGGGCCCGATCGTGTGCGTTTCAAAATCCGTCTGGTCCATAAAATGAAACCCGCCGTCGTCACTGTAGAGAAACTGTGCCTTCCGCGCCTCAAGCGGCGCGGGATCCACGGCTTCGGTTGAAGAAAACTTTTCCTGAATGATCTTGCCGCTTTTCAGATTTCTCATGGAAACCTGGATGAATGCTCGCTTGTTGCCTGGCGAACGGTGGCTGGCCTCCAGGATCACATGAATCGTCCCGTTATGCATAATGGAATTTCCCGGTCTTAAATCATTAGCCAGCATAAATTACCGTACCTCTCCATAATGGACTTGTAAAGAACCTTTATTTACTCGCCTGTGGCGGGACCATTATTACCCGATCTCGCTAGAACTCACAGCGCCTGAATAGCACAGACATAACATTGTACACGGACTAACCAACTTCACCTCTAAGAAGTTTTCGGTTTTTGAACAAGCTCCACGACTTTGGCGTTGTGCCTGAATGTCACCGATTCAAACAACTCAAAGAAACCATGCCTTCCCAATAGGCCCATTCCTATCCGATCAAGGAAATACATAAAGCCGCCGTAGCAATCGAAGTAGTAGCGAACGTGAAACAGACGTTTGTTTTGGAAATGCCGCCGTCGGTTCTACCGGAATGGTCGTATAAGGAATAAGGACGATTGCCAATCTCCGGTGGCTCCGCCGAAGACACCGCGTTAAGCTTACCACACTCGCCAAGAAATCCGGTGTGAGCTTTCTCGAACCCAGCCGCATTGAGCAAAAGAAGGCCGAAGCACCGAAAGAACTTCTAGAGAAGCTTGCTGAAGCAGTAAGGAAGTCCGCGCAAAACTAACCAACGTTTTCTTTCGTCGGCGCCATGATAAGTGACGAAGCACAAACGGAATACAAAGGAATATTTGCATTATGTGTTATCGCATGATACACTTATTTATGTGTAAAGGAGGCGCCTCATGCCCAACATAACGTTAGCTATCCCTGTAGAACTGAAGAAGAAAATGGACGAGTTTAAGGAAATTAACTGGTCGGAAGTGGCTCGCCAAGCCATCTGGGAAAAGACCATCATGCTTGAGAAGATGAATCGCCTGCTTTCAAAGAGCGAACTGAGCGCGAGT
>JACQQS010000003.1 GCA_016206925.1 Candidatus Omnitrophota bacterium | reverse complement strand
TCAGCTGGGAGAGCGCCACAATGGCATTGTGGAGGTCAGGGGTTCGATCCCCCTCAGGTCCACGGACGGACAGTCGCAAATACAAACCAACGCCGCCAGGATTGGCGGCGTCGAGCTATTTGCGGCAGATCCATGGATGGATAGCACCAATTTGGGCTGATTGAGAACTGCATTACGACAGTCTACTAAGATGGCAGACAAGTTTTGATAAGGTCGGTCAGATATTCATCATTCAAACGTTCTTGAGGAATCGTTTGACATCATCGTGATTCCCGGCGAGAACAAATTCAATCAAATCACCAGTCCATCTGAAAAAAATCCTTGCCTTGATTCCCCTGCGTATTCCCCAAAAATTCCCCGCCAGGCGTTTAAGCCCTAGACCTTGGTGGATCTGTCTCTCCTTGGAAAGCAGGTCGATGAGTTGGAACGCTGCTTCTTTTACATCAGCTTTTTCAGTTTGCGGTAGCGATTTGATAGATCGGTCAAAGGAAGGCTTGAACTCAAATCTCATAGGCCGGCGAGATGCTTTTTGGCCAAATCGGGACTTGAAAAAGTCCTTCCTTCCTCCGATGCCAATTTCTCAATCTTCTTCCATTCCTTGGGGCTATAGGGGGAACGAGCGGTAACTTCGCATGGCACGAGAACAACACCATACTTGGTCACCGTGAAAGCCACTGAACAGCCCGCCTGCAAATGGAGAAGTTTTCTCACGCGGTTGGGAATCGTCACCTGTCCTTTGGATGTCATTTTGGTCGTGTCAACAATAGTCATGGTTTTAGGTTCCTTTGTATTACTTCCTTACTTTCCTACTGTAGAAGCCTATCCCGTTTGGCAACGAAAGTCAAGAATCGGTCATATTTCTTGCTTAATAAGCTGCTTAGCAATAAACACCAGGAACATTACTCATGAAAGGAGCTCTTTCAAAGCAAATCTCTTGTGGCAAAAAGCGGGCAAATAATGGATACTATTTTGGACAGGAAAGGTTTTTCTCTGCCAGAACAGGGCGTTACCAACTCGTTGCTTAGATTAATCTTGGCCGCACTTATTTTGACGTTCTTTAATCGCTGGCTATCATCCGTGATGGCCCTATCGAACAGTCAAAATAAGTGCAGCCCGTCCATAGGCCGAGGTGGTGAAACTGGCAAACGCGCCGGACTCAAAATCCGGTGGGCTCACGCCCTTGAGGGTTCAAGTCCCTCCCTCGGCACCACATCCCAAGTGTTGTGCAGTATTTGCCACAGTGTTGGACCTGCAAATGCGGCACCACGTTACAAGTGACGTGCTGTACTTGAGGTGACGTTAGATCTACAAGTGCGGCAACAGCATCTTTTATGGGTCAGTCCCTGCGAAGGAAGCTGGTACTGCCCGACCAAATTCGCAGGGGCGGCACCAACAAAAAAGCACCCTCTTTTGGAGAGTGCTTTTTATGTATTTAAATCCAACCAAAACTGCGTGATGCTATCTGTCGCGTCCTGAGCCGCCGGAAGGTCTTTCGCCTCCACTGCCAGCGCCGACACGAACTACTTTTGTGGCCTGATCTCCCTTCGGACCGGAAGATACTTCAAAGTCAACCTCATCACCCTGGGCTAACGTCTTGAAGCCGTCCCCGCCGATGGCAGAATAATGCACAAACACATCTTTCGTGCCGTCCTGTGGAGCAATAAAACCGTATCCCTTCTTATTATCGAACCACTTAACTGTACCTCTTGGCATATCCTTTATGTCCTTTCTTAACTCTTGCAATACGCTCACGCCGCTCAGGACCCCTCACGCACAATAAAAAACCGCGAGCCAACACCTCTAGCTCGCGGTAAGAAGTTACTCGTACGCAAATCTAATTCCAGAGTCTATAACGCAACGTGCGAAAAACATAATACTCACTAATAAGTGTAGCCACGGGTGAACCAAGAATCAAGTCTGAATTTGCAACCCCAGCAAAACGGCCGCACTTTCAAATTACACCACAAGTCATTAAAAATCATGCGCTTACGAATGGTTTTAAAGCTTAAATCAACGTCTCGGGCTCCGGCGGAAAACCACGCTGCATTCCAGGAGTTACTCCAGCGGGAATGTCCCAAATTCCACTCGCAGTTCTAAGTATTGCCTGAACGGCCCCCTTCCAACCAGCCTGTATAAATTCAATAGGTGTCGATCCTTCACCATACGCTTCATGAAAGGCAAGCGGAAATTCTGCAAATCCCGAAACTATATTTGTTACGCCGCGCTTTTCGGTTCGGTAAAGATTTCCGAAATAGCTTCCGGCGGAAGCTGATTTCGCACCGAACATGAAAACCAGAATAAGAATAACGAACGCCTTAATCCAACTCAATTTCAGAACCTCTACATATGGTTGATAATAGAAGCAGACGTACCAGATAAAGCAAGCGGCTCTTATCGGGCCACTATATTATCGACCATTTTAATCCGTACTAGACTGCGAAATCAGGGAAGAAATTCACGTACAACAGGCAGGGCCGTTTGCGCCGCGTACAAGCGGTAGCCGGTCCCTCTAAAGTTACTTCGCTCTCTGTCGATAAAAAGAGAGTAACCTTGAGGCTGTCCATGAAGCCGCAGTACACATGTTCGTCGTGCGATCACTCGGGAGATGAAAGCCGTTTCATCACAAAAATCCTGAGCATTATGTACCGTCCAAAGCATGACAACATTCAAGCCTTCAAACAAATTAAATGCCCGAAGTGCAGCAACCTCGTAACGATTATCTTTGAAACGTTGGACGGTTCGCTCACGAAGTAAACGTTTACCTCCTTGCCTGAAAAATCCACTTCCAGGAATTCTCAAGAGGAAGAAAGTTTGTCCTTGGAACGTTTGCGCCGCCACGCATTCCACCAGGTGATAATGCCATTCTGCGTCAAAGCGACAACAGGCGTAATGAAAAGGAGAAGAAATGAATAAAAGGCGAGAACATAGAGCTGCGGATTATTGCGGCGATACCCCATAATCGGACCTAAATTCAAAATAAAAGCGGTTGGCGGAAAAGCAAGAAATTGTTTTTGAATGGTTTCGTGCACATCCGCAACCCAGCCCGTTGAAACCGCCGGCCGGCTGCCCTCGGTGGAGACGGAGAAAAACTGTCCGCATCCGGAGGGCTTGGGTTTGGCGAAATCAACGCGTCCTCTTTTCTCCAGTTTCCATCTCGTTGTTAAGGCGCGGTTTTCTTCATCTGTCTGACGCTCGATTTTGATGATCTCCTTACGTTTAAACTCCACGTAGCCGCCTTCCATCTGCACGTTCACGGCGCCCGGCGCTTCATTGACAACAATGCACTCGATCAAATCGCCGGTTTTTAAATACACCCGGTCCGCGCGGGCTGATCCAGCGCCTATGATGATTGTGAATACAAATAGTGGAGCAAGAAAACGGCTAAACACGTCCGAGGCAGTCATCCAGTATTTCCAGCATGGTATCGATCTCATTTTTACGCACGGTCAACGCGGGGCTGAAACGAATGGCTGATTCGCCGCAGCCCAACAGAAGCAAACCTTTTCGAAATGCCCTTTCTACGATACACGCCTGTTCGCGCGAAGCCAGCGTCTTTTTCTTCCGGTCGCGCACAAGTTCGACGGCCTGCATTAAACCAAGGCCCCGTATATCCCCTATCATTTTACGTCTCTTCGCGATTCTTTCTAAACCTTTTCTTAAATAATGGCCCATCAATTCCGCATTCCGGATGAGACTTTTCTCAAGCAGGCCTACCGTCGCCAAAGCCGCGGCGCAGGAAACCGGGTTCCCGCCGAAAGTCGAAGCGTGGCTGCCGGGTTCCCATTTCATAAGCGAAGCCCGGGCAATCATGGCACCCAAAGGCATTCCGGAGGCAATGCCTTTTGCCAGAGTAATGATATCGGGAACCACGCCAAAATGTTCTATGGCAAAAAACTTCCCCGTACGGCCCATTCCGCTCTGCACTTCATCCGCGATCAGGAGAATCCCATACTCCCGGCAAAGCTTCTGCAGTTTCCTGTAAAAATCCTTCGGTGGCACAATGTATCCGCCCTCGCCCTGAATCGGCTCGATAACAAATGCGCTCACCTCTCTCGGTGAAACTGTTCTCTTAAACAAGTTGTCCACGATATATTTGATGCAGGCGTCGTCCACGGCAAGTTTCTCGGAAAAGGGCGAGCGGTAGGGATTGGGAAAAGGAACATGATGGACGCCGGGCACCAGCGGGCCGAACTTTTCGCGCTGGCGGATTTTGCTGCCAGTCAAAGACAAGGAGCCAAATGTGCGGCCGTGAAAAGCGCCGAAAAACGAAATGATCTTCTCGCGCTTCGTGACATAGCGGGCCAGCTTGAAAGCCGCTTCGACGGCTTCCGTGCCCGAATTGGTAAAAAAAACTTTTCTTTCGTCCTTTCCCGGCGAGTGGCGGACCAGTTTTTCAGCCAGTTCAACCTGCGGCTCGTAATAAAAATCCGTGCCCGACATGTGCAGATAGCGCCGGACCTGCTGGCGAATGGCGTGCACAACTTTCGGATGACAGTGCCCGGTTGAGGTGACCGCAATGCCGGCTGTAAAGTCCAAAAAAACATTTCCGTCCGGATCGCGCACCCAAAGTCCGCGCGCATGATCGATGACGAGAGGATAACTCCGCGTGTAAGAGGGCGACAGAACACGCCGGTCACGCGCGACGATGCGCCGCGCCTCAGGACCCGGAAGCTTTGTTTTAATAAGCGGCTTTCTTAGCAATAAGCAAATCCTTTCAACATCGTAGGCGGGCATCCCACGGGGACTGCGCTGCGCGCTGCCTTTACTTCCGACAGGACTGTCGGAAGTAAAGACTGCCCTCGATTTTTGCGGGACTGCAAAAATAGCGGGGCTGTCTTGCCCCGTAGTCCCTGTTTGCAAATCCGGGGCTAGAAGCCCCGGCTACGCAGACATTTAAGAGTAACGTACATCGATTTGGGCCTTCTGCAATTTACCGCTGTAATCCACAAAAACGCTCTTCCACTCCGTAAATATGTCGTAAACCGCTGTACCCGCTTCGCGGTGTCCGTTTCCCGTATTTTTCACGCCGCCAAAGGGCAGATGCACTTCTGCGCCGATGGTCGGACCGTTAATATAAGTAATTCCGGTTTCGAGATCACGAATGGCGCGGAAGGCTTCGTTCACATTCTTCGTATAAATGGAGGACGACAACCCGTAGGATGTTCCGTTCAGTACACGAACGGCCTCATCAAAACTTCCTACCTTGATGAGCGTCGTCACGGGGCCGAATATTTCTTCCTGCGCAATGCGCATCTGGGGTTGAACGTTTGAAAAAACCGTGGCTTGATAAAAAATCCCCCTTTCCAACCCTTTCCCCCTGGCAAAATCACCGCCGCATTCAATCTTGGCGCCTTCCTTGGCCCCCACTTTCACGTATTCATGAACCCGGTCCCTCTGAGAACCGCTAATCAGCGGGCCCATATCCACATTCCGGTCGAGGCCGGAGCCGATTTTAAGCGACTGCGCTCTCGAAACAAGCTTTTTTTTGAAATCATCGTAGATTTTTTCGTGAACGATGATCCGGCTGGTCGCCGTACAACGCTGGCCCGTTGTGCCAAACGCACCCCACAGTGCGCCGTCGACGGCCAGGTCCAAATCGGCATCGGCCATGACAATCTGCCCGTTCTTTCCGCCCATTTCAAGAGAACATCGCTTAAGAGAACGGCCGCAAACCTCCGCAACTTCCCTGCCCACTTCGCAAGATCCCGTAAAGGAAATCAACCGGACGCCGCCGTGCCCGACAAGCGCCTTCCCGGTTTCGCCGTCACCCAGCACAAGATTCAAAACGCCTTTCGGCAGGCCGGCTTTCTCAAGAATTTTCACCAATTCCACCGCCGATGCCGGCGTATCTTCCGCCGGCTTGAAAACAATGGTATTTCCGCACAAGAGCGCCGGAAATATTTTCCAGGTTGGAATAGCCACGGGAAAATTCCAGGGTGTGATTAATCCCGAGACGCCGATAGGCATCCGGACGGACATGGCGAACCGGTTAGGCAGCTCGCTCGATGTCGTTTCGCCAAAAAGCCTCCGGCCTTCGCCGGCAACGTGGAATGCGGTGTCGATGCCTTCCTGGACATCCCCTTCGGTTTCTTTCAGAACTTTGCCCATTTCGCGCGTCATCAATTCGGCAGCGGCGGGCTTTTTCTCCTGAAGCAGAATTCCGGCCCGGCGGATGAGCGCTCCGCGCTCGGGCGGAGGCACTAAACGCCAACTTTCAAAAGCTTTCTCTGCCGCCAAAACGGCTTCGTCAATATCTTCCGGCCCGGAGGCGCTGAAAGTGGCGATCAAATCGTCGGTATTGGCAGGATTGCGATTCTCAAGCCGCCGCTGCTTGTTCCTGGGTGGCCGCCACTGACCATCAATGTAGCTTGAAAGGGTTTCCGGCAATTTTAATTCTCCCATTTCTATATTTTTTCGATCTCGTCAAGGGACGGCCGTCCTGGCCACCACCTGCCCGAGGCCTGAAACCACGGGCAGGTACTGCTCCGGATACCCCGAACAAGCCCGGGGTATCCTCCGCTGTCAAATACCAGCGCCTGAGCGATTCCATTTCATGATATGCGGTTAAATCGACGTGGAGCGGCGTAACGGAAATAAATCCTCCGGCAACAGCCTCTTCATCGCTGGTCCCGTCCGGCTCGAGGAGTGAAATTTCACCAGTAAGTTCGTACGCACCGAGTTTTGTGCCGGCAACATGCCGAAAGGCTTCGACGAAACGTGACGGGGCCTGCCGGGTAATCTTCACTCCCTTTATGAAGTGCATCGGGCAAGCGGGAATATTGACGTTCAGCATAACGCCGTACGGAAGCGGATGAATTCGATAATACTCAATGAACCTCCGCGTAAACTCAATGGCCGGCCGGAAATCGCGGCAGATATGGGAAGCCATGGAAATAGCCACGGCCGGAAAACCGGTAAAAAGGCCCTCGCGCGCGGCCGCAACGGTGCCGGAATAAAACACGCTGACTCCCGTATTCGGACCGAGATTCACGCCGGAGAAAATAATATCGGGATGAAACTTGAGCTCGGCAATGGCAAACTTGACGCAGTCTACCGGAGTTCCTTCAATTGCATAGGCAACCCTGTCCCGTTCCCATTTCACTTCTTTGGCTCTAATCGAGCGCCTAAGACTGATGGAGTGCCCGCTTGCGGAGCTGGGCCGAAGCGGCGCGGAAACCAATATTTCCGCACTGCGGGGAATGGATCGATAAAGCGCGCGAAGCCCTTTCGCCTCTATTCCGTCGTCATTGGTAAGCAATATTTTCACGCGCCCTGCTCTTCTTTTTCATCAATCACCGTGACGGGACAACCGGCCGCACCGCGAATTTTATCCGCCGCTTCGGAAAAGAAGAATTTGCAGAACCGTGATCCCGGCATCCGTGTTAAAACAATTTCCTCCGGCTGAAGTTCCTTAATGACCCGCACACACTCATCGGCAGCAACGCCCCGTTTCACGCTTGTTTCCAAAGCAATATTTTTCTCGACCGCGCGCGACCGGATATCGGAAAATTTATTTCTTCCTCTTTCTTCGTAATCCTGGAGCAATGTTTCTGCCAAATTGGCGCTCTGCCCTCCGCCAAAAAAACTTTCACTCTCAAGCTTCTTGAATATTTGTTGTCCGAGCCGGCAGTCCAGCACAAGCAAAGCGATCAAGCCGGCACTTTTCTGCTTGGCAAGATTTAAAACATAGTCCGACGTTTTCGGTGTATCCTTTGTCGTTGTCAAAATCCAAAGTATCGTTCCCATGCCGGCTTTCCCGATTTACTTCATTGAAAATCCGATGAACGGCCAGTAAAACTTCGCCACAAAAAGAAAAACAAGCCAGGAGATGAGATTTAAAATCAGCCCGGGCAGCAAAACATCCCTTACCCGAAAAAATTCGGCCGAATGGGCAATCGCATTCGGCGGACTGGCCATCGGAAACATGTATCCCAGTCCCGCGGGAATGCCTATGGCCAGCGTGATAAAGCGCGGATTCAAACCCAGAACATCCGTCATTCCAAGCGCGACAGGCAAAAGGATCGCAACTACGGCCGCATTGCTCACCGCTTCCGTCAGAATGGTGGCCAAAAGCACAAGCATGGCAACAAAAAGGAACGGCCGGCCTAAAAACGCGCTCAAAAAGCGTTCCGCAATCCAGCCGGCCGCACCGCTGTCCTTTAAAACCACGCCGAGCGTAATGGCACCGCCATACATTAAAACAACGCCCCAGTTAACGTACTGTTCAATAGTTTTCCATTCGATCAGCCGAAAAACGAAGAGCACCACGACGCTGAGCAATGCGATATTGGCGATACCGTACTCTGCGGATAGGAACATCCAGGCATATATCGTCACGATCATGAGCACGGCAATAGCTTTTTCGTTAAAACTCATCCGGCCCATGAGAAACATTTTATTTTTCAATGCCGCGACGGCCGGTTCGATTGAACTCAAATCCGAAGGAAAAAAGAAAGGCACAATCCATGCCGCGCTGAGCCCTAAGATCAGCGTCACCGGCCAGGCGGCCAGCATCCACTCGAAAAAACTGACCGACATCTGCTTGGTAGAATCCAAAATAGCGAGGGCAAGCGGCGCGCGGGCTCCGCCAAGCAGCGTCGTTACACCGCCCGTAATACAGCCCCAGCCCATCGCTACGAACAAACTCGCACCGAACCGAGAGCGTCCGGGTTTTAATTTCAGCGCATGAACGATCTCAAGCAATATGGGGAAAAACATCACCGCTACGGCATGTTCCGGTATCCAAAATGCAATGAATAGCGGAATAAAAAGAACGCTTAAAAGCAGCCGCTTCGGAGAATTGCCCACGCGGGTGAGAAGAGCCAGCGTCAGACGCGTGCTCAACCCTGATTTCATAACGGCGGCAGCGAGAATGAACGCCCCCAAAATAAAAAACACCGATTGATTGCCGAAATAGGCATACACGGCTTTGGAGTCCATAATGCCCAAAAGCGGCGGCGCGATTACGGCTAAAAGTCCGGTCGCGGCCAGAGGCAGCATTTGGGTGAGCCAAAGCATAACACACAGCAAAAATACACCGATGGCTTTCTGCCCGGCAGAGCTGAGCCCCGAGAAAGGAGGCAGATGGATGAACCACACAAAAAACACACCGATCAAACCAATGATGATGTATCGCGTAAGGTGTTTGAATATCACCAGTGGAAGCGGTCTCGTATCAATTTCGTATTGCATTCAAAACCTTCCTGTTATCTTTCCCGCACCCGCAATTTCCGGCGCACGTCACCGATTCCGAATGCCATCCGGCTTCCTGCCGCCGTGCGCATCAAATTTCTGACAAATTTTCCAAATCCCCGCTCGAGAAATAAAACCGGATCCGCCGACTGAATCACGACGGATGAATGCGGCACCCAGCCCAACTTAAATTTGGACCGCTTTAGCGACACC
>JACQQS010000040.1 GCA_016206925.1 Candidatus Omnitrophota bacterium | reverse complement strand
GTCCTTCAATCTGACCAGCATTCAAGCACTCGATCGATATGATAATTTGGCAAACGGTGCAAATGGTGCAACCGCTTTTTCCGGTGCCAAGACGCTTGCGTACAGTCTGGCAAGCGGTATAGCCCATGGGTTGGACGGTACGTCGGATACTTACACAAGCGCCGTCAGCTTCAGTTTCGGTGTTTCAACTACGCTGCCTGTAACAACACTTTACCGGGCGCAAAGCGGTGTAAGCATCATTGCTGATGATGTGACGGCAGCCGGCTCACTACCCAATCTAGAACCCCATACGGCCTCTTCGACCTTCACCGTAAATCCGGCTGCCGCTTCGAATCTAGCGGTCAGCGGCATAACCGATCCTATTACTTCCGGCAACTCAAGCGCTGTTACGGTGCATGCACGTGATCCCTATGCCAATACCGTAACCGGATATCTGGGCGCTATTCGCTTTACCTCATCCGATGCTAAAGCGGCTCTTCCCGCTGACTATACCTTTCAAGCGGGTGATCAGGGTATTCATACTTTTACAAATGCGCTTACCCTCAGAACGGCAGGCGAGCACTCGATAACCGCAACCGATATACCCGGTGATTTCATCGGTGTAGACAACATTACAGGTCAACAGGCATCTGTTACGGTAGAGGCCGGTGGCATAAGTTATTTTAAGGTTACGCTTGCCGATGGCGTTACGCAGGTACACACGATGCGTGCCGGTGAGACCGTCGATTTAAAAATTGCGGCCTACGATATAAACAATAACATTGCGGTAAGCTTTAGCGGTGTGAAAACATTGATCTTGAGCGGTCCTTCCGCCGGCACCGAAGGCAATTCCCCTTTTGTTACAGATAACACCGGCGCGCCCATCGATATCGGCCAACCTACCCCTATTACATTTACAAGCGGCGTATCCAGCCCGGCGGTCATCCTTAAAGCATTTCTTGAAGAAGATATCACGGTTTCTGTAGCCGAAGGACCGGTTAGCTCAGCGGGTCACAGCCTCCGGCTTATCGTGACAGAAAATGACGCAAATAAGCTGAAATTTATAACGGTACCAATCAGCTCGGTCAGCGCAGGCACCGTATGGCCAGGAATTCAAGTAGCTGTATTCGATGCGTTTGGCAATATGATCAATACAGGAAGCTTCGATATTGCGGTAACTGAGAACGGTAGCCAGGATCTTATGGGCACGCTTGCCAAGACGTATACGGTAGATGCGATAACATTTGATGATCTAAGCTACACGAAAGCAGAGACTCTCCAAGTGACTTTTAACGCCAGCCTGCCACTTGCACCGCTGGGCACTACCGTTACCGTAAAACCGGGGGTGGAAACCCACCTTAAGTTAACCACGTTTGATGATCGCTCAAGCCATTCCATGACGACGGATGAGTCACTTGCGCTTAAGATAACTGCTCAGGATCCATATGGAAATATTGCAATCGGCTTCGGTGGTTTGAAAAATATCATTTTTTCCGGGCTCTCGATAGGTCCAGAACTTCATGAACCTACCGTAGCCGGTTTGCCGTTAGATGCAAAGCAATCCATTAACTTTGTTGGCGGAATTTCCCGATCATCAAGCGCATTAGTTCTCCGTGTCTATAGACAAGAATCTGCTGCGTTAAATGTGGCCTCTTTAACGCTTAGCTCACGACCGGATACGCAGCTCAATCTTACAGTTAGCCCAGGCAGTGCAAATAAGCTTAAATTCTCAGCCAATCCGCCAAGCAATGTAATAGCAAGCGCCGTCTGGCCGGGCTTTGCTGTTTCTATCTATGACGCGTATGGCAATGCGACCGGTACCGGGGCCGATGCCATTACCATCCATGAAAATCATGCCACAGCCGATTTCTTGGGCACACATACTAAAAATGCGGTCTCCGGCACCGCTACCTTTGATGACATCGGTTTTCCAACAGCGGGTATCATAAATGTTAGCGCTAGTTCAGGCACACTTCTACCGCCACCGCCTCAAACAGTTACGATAACCAGTACAGCGCCCACGATTTCCATAGTTGACATGCCGTCTCCACCTCCGACACAAATCAACGAAACCGGTATTTACAATGTTTATTTCAGATATGAAGACCCTCAAGGCGGAGTGCTTAAGCTGGAAGGCTTCGTCAGTAAAAATGACGACCCCGGGCCAGTGGGGCTGGAAGCTCTGGGCATTAGAAATCAAGATTGGTTCTTACGCGGTGAGGGCGAGCTTGGGCCACATTTAGGCGCCTTCACTTGGACGACTAGTTTTAATAGTGCCGGCGTCTATGACTTTAGCTTTATCGCAAGAGACGTTAATAACCCCCAGCGCTTCGGCACCACGAGTCCGCCGGCGCTTGCGGTTGTGAATACGAATCGGCCACCTTTGGCAAGCACGGAAGGAACCGCAACCACGGCGGTTGAGGGAACTCAGGTTACGCTTATCGGCACGGCATCAAGCGATCCGGACGGAGATTTACCATTAACATATTTGTGGACTCAAACTGCTGGGACTGCTGTAACACTATTGCCGTCAAGTTCACATACATCTCCAACTTTTATTGCGCCAGATGTGGGATTCCAAGGGGAGACACTTACATTTGAACTCGCAGTTACCGATAGTCTCGGATTACCCAGTACAATTAAAGCCGCCGCGTCATTAGTTGTTACTTTCATTGATCAGCCCCCAGTTGCCATCGTGACAAATCCACCGTCACAGATCAACGAAGAGGCAACCGTACAGCTTGACGGTGTAGCTTCTTATGATCCCGATGGCCAGCCGATCACTCATTATTATTGGTTAAAGGTGACAGGTCCGGATATTGCGTTTAATCCCCCAGGAAATACCGCGGCCGAAAGCGTCTCAGCAGCGCCTAGCTTTGTGGTTCCAAATGTTGAAGCAAATGGCGTTTCACTTATCATTCACTTCCGAGTCGGAATTAACCCCCCGCCCGTTGGTTCTCCGGCGTGGAGTGAACCTTTCGTGCTAAACATGACCATCAATAATCTGAATCAACCACCTATTGCAACTACGATAGGAAGTGCAAAAGAAGCGAATGAAGGTAACCTTGTCCAGCTTGTCGGCACGGCGTCAAGCGATCCAGATAATAATTTGCCCTTAACATACCGCTGGCGACAAACCGGAGGGCCTCTGGTTACGTTAGCACCAACGGTGACGGCTCCGTCACCCACCTTTACGGCGCCGGATGTCGGACCGCAAGGGGCATCATTGAGTTTTGAATTGACGGTAACCGACAGCTTGGGCGTGCCTTCTAATCTGGCCATTGCCATTGTCCAAGTCAATTTTGTGGATCAGCTACCCGTCGCTCTGATGGGAAACCCGCCTTCCATGGTAAATGAAGGCGATACCCTTGCGCTGGATGGAGCAGCGTCGTTTGATCCGGACGGGCAACCGATCACAAATTACAGATGGCTGAAGACTCTCGGTCCTGATATCACTTTTAACCCGCCGGGTACAATTCTAAGTGAAAGTTTATCCGCATCGCCAAGCTTTATTGTTCCGGAGGTGGGTCCGGAAGGCGGACGGATCGTTATTCAATTTTGGGCAGGCACAAGTCCTACGGTTTGGAGCGATCCATTTGTCTTGGATATCGCCGTTAAAAACGTCGAAAACCACGCACCTATACTTGACCTCATTGGATCCTTTGACATTCCAGCTGCAACGGCTTTCGCAAAGAGATTTTTCGCAAGCGACATCGACGGCGACAGCCTCTTTTTCTCCGCGTCTCTTGATCTAGACGGCGACGACAATTACGATGATTTGATATCCGCAGTCGACGCCACTTTTACAGACAACGGAAATGGAACGGCAGATTTCCGCTGGACCCCACCGGTAAGCCGTATCGGAACCTACAAAATGCGTGTTACGGTAATTGACGATGGAGCCCCCATACCAGCAGGCGATCTTGAAAATTTTGTGATTTCTGTGGCGCAAGTCGGCATTAACCAGCCGCCTGTTACATTGGATGACAACCTAGTTGTGCTCACGGGAAGCACAAATAATCCGATTCGGCTGGGTGCCAGAGATGACGGACTGCCAAATGGAACACTTAGTTTTACAATTGCGACCCCACTCACCAATGAATTCTGGCCAGACGGACCTTTCGGTAGCCTATACGATAACGGCGTTCCCATTGTAAGTTTTCCTCACCAGCTGAGCGGTGGCACAGTTACGTATACACCCGATCCGACTTTCGCCGATCAAGGGACACCTGTCAACTTTACATTTAAAGCGAGTGACGGCGAACTTCAATCTGAAAATATTGGAGTGGTAACTATTACAGCAACGGACGATTCCATAGTCGAGTTTGTTTATGCCGATCGAACGCGCAGACCTGCTTGGGATCCACCCGTACGCGGACGTGATTTGCTATTCATAAAAATAGCAGACCCTGCACAAATGGGAAGCGTGGCTGCTCTTCCGAATCTCAACCATTTTTCGCCTATCAACCGGCTCACCCAGGACACTAAAGATGAATTTACGATCTATGTCCGCAGCGCAATGAACCCGACCGACTACGCGTGCTCGTTTTCTATGGATGCGACCGGTTTTCGCAGCGGAATTTATTCCAACGCGCCTAGCGGTGGAATCGCGCTTACCACACAAAACGTAGATACCGAATTCGACTCTGTGACCTATGGAAACTGCAATCAGGCACTGGGACTGGCACTGCAAGCAAAAACGGGTGATGAACTTGTGGCGGAGTATAAGCGTGTATCCGGATTCCCAGGCCCGCTGCCCGCTTCACTGGTGGTATCTAACGAGATTTACGTGAACACAATCTCTCTCGATCCTCTTATTCCAACCTCACTGGCGCGTGTCGTGGGTCTACAGGCTGCAAGCTATGGGGACGTCATCAAGTTTTTAAACGGTCTGGCGCCAATTAACTTAAATGGCACGACGTTTCCGGTTTTTGCCGGCGGTATTACGATTGATGGTTCTGCGAATTGGAACGGGACCGATCACCTCGTTGAAATTAGAAACAGCGGTGAGGGTTCTTTTATCATATATGCCGATACGGCTATCAGAGGGGTGAAATTTGTGCACGACGGATGCGGTCAACAAATCGAGTGCGATTCAAGCAAGTCCGTCAACATCATTCAATTTGATGCTCAGTGGTCTGTACCGAATAGTACACAAAAGGTATTCGAACCGACTCGTCTCAAAATTGGCGGCGATCCAATTGTAGCGGGCTCTAATTACTACAAGCCCGAAGAAGGCGTAACCGTAATCGGCGGCAGTACGGGCATACGAGTGTACACGCGATTACCAGGATCGCGTACTGTGATACAAAACGCGGAAGTCAAAAATACGCTGAATTATGGAATCGAAGCTGTAGATACGGGTAATTTCAAAGATCCGGATAATAATTTTGCTCTTGTTGAGCTTCCCCAAGGCGTGAGGAGCCTGCAAATATTAAGCTCGCAGATCGAATCCAACTTGGGGCATGGGATTCAGATGTTTAACGTTGGCTATGTAGATATACAAAACAACACTATCGTAAACAACGCCGGTACTGCTGTAAATTTAGAAACAAAGCTTTTTGGAACATTTCCATATGGTGGAACTTGTCCTGACTTTCGGGCGCTGGGCATGTGTGAATGGGTCGATATCGGTGCCACAGCCGCATCAGCACTGCCGGGAGATGGAACGGGTGGCGTCGCAGATGCGGTAAGCGAAGGCAGTCCGGGCGACACATCGGGATATTGGTCTTGTCCTTTCTGCGACGGCGGCTTTTGGGAATTCTTTGCAGATTTAAATACCCTTCGCCACATCAACATAAACGCCAATCTCATCGAGCGAAATAAATGGGGCGTGCGATATTCCGCGCCACCTTTACCGCCAGGCTATGAACAAACAGGCCCATTTCCTGAAGCGCACTATCTAAAGATCGGAATTCCCGGCAGAGGAAACATGATTACATTTAATGGAACAGCCAGCGAAGGCGCCGGTATTGACTTTGATGATCTGTCACCAGTGTGGTTGAGCGGAGAAGGGCGAGTAGATTACGATAACATTACGTGGGAAGGGAACGTGATCTATAAGAATTTCCAGGGGATTGTTACCGATGGTTTCTCGCCTAGCGTTGGGATGGCGCTATATAACGAGATTGCGGATGAAGTAAGGATTCTTGGGTACGCCAGTGGCGGGCCGAGCCAAAACACTTTTCAACTCTATATGAACTTGCCGGGCGAAGTTCAAGGACGCTACATCATTCCAGCGAGCTTATTCCAAGTAGCGTGGGAAAATTACAATTTTACAATTTCCACAAGTCGTGCCTCGCTTGTAAACATACTTTCGGCTGATCCCATAAATACTCTTTACAACTTTACCATAATCAACACGAAAACATTCATCGACCCTCTGGATAACCCGCAAAGCCTGATCAGCACCGGCTTTTCATCACCCAAAACAATTTCCACAAATCAGCCGCCGGGAATTGAAATCACCAATTCACCATTACCGGTGAACATCGCTGAAGGCGGTCAAAGTCCCTATGTGGTTGAGTTGGCTTATCACGATAAGGAAAATGTAAGTTTACTTGAGGTTGCTGCCCAAGTTGACCGGAGTCAGGGGGCGGGGTGGGAACCGTTAAGCGTTTTGCCCGGGCCCTATACGCTGAATTATGCGGAAGGCACGGGCCATTTTGAATGGCTGCCGGATTTTACCGCCGCAGGCACTTACAAATTCAAATTTACCGTCAGGGAAACGAACTCAGAGGAACGCCTCAGCAGTTTGGTTGAAACACCGGTACTCACTGTAGGTGACACAAATCGCGCACCTTATTTCCGTTACATTACCATTAGTAACGATGTTTTCCTCGGCAACGCATTCTTGCTATTGGATGACGACAAACCCCATCCCGTTGTCATTAACGGCTATAACCATTTTCCCGCTCCCCCTACACATCCTTCCATATGGTTCTCAATCCAGGCATATGATCCGGACACCGATAACCAATTGACGACAGAAATTGTAAGTGGAAATGAAATAACCGACATCGGGCAGGTAATGTCAGCGGACAGTACATTTACTTGGACGCTACTTGAAAATCAGATCAGTTCTGGAATTTTTAATGTGCGATTACGCGTCCGGGACAATTCGCCTATGCCTCTGAGTGATGAACATGATTTACAGATCATCATTACAAGGAATATCGATACGCCGGTAACCGGCGTGAGAATTCAACCTTGGCAGACCGTTGCCGACAGGATCGATGTAGGCGAAGGCGAAGAAGTGCCTATGACTGCAGTTATTGAAGATAATGAACTACCGGGTGACCTTATTATTGAATGGACTTATTCTGAACCAAATAATTTCGATCATCCAGTCGGTTTTACCAATTCCCGTTCGGACAAAACAACGGTCATTTTTCCACAAGTTCCTTCACCTAAAACCTACACGATAAAGGTCGATATTACGGATATAGATGCGGAGGATAGAACACGAAAAACGGTTTCAGACACGATCACTGTTTCAGTATGGGATAGAGACGAAATAGATGATCCGATCATAAGTGTTGCGGCAATGAATGATCTAACGGTAATGGAAGGCCAGCAAAACGTTGCGTTAACTGCGATAACCGATGACGATGAAGTGTTTTTACTGCACGAAATCCGGTGGGAACAAATTCCACCCGCTTCTGACGTATACAAAATTTCAATAGCCGATCCGAATACGTTAAATACAACTTTCAATACTCCGTTGGTCGATGCGGATAAGACCTTCACGCTTAGAATTACGGTGATCGATCGTGACGCAGAGGACGGTACGAGTACGACGGTGACGGATGAGGTTTTAGTCACCGTGCAAAACGATATTAACTCCGCAGATGACCCGATTCAGTCGGTTACCGCAATGCCCGATGTACGGATATTTGAGAACGAAAGCGAGCTTCCGCTAACCGCCACAATTTTGGATGACGAGCCTCCAGAGTTTCATTTAATTCGGTGGACACAAATTAGCCCGGATCCGCAAACTCTAAGAATTGGCATCATAAATCCAAATGCGTTAAACACAACCTTTGATGCACCCATTATCAATAAGCCAGAGTATTTAGATACGGAAACATTTGTGCTTCAAATTGGCGTGACCGATATCGACGCCGAGGACGGTATTACGCGGATTGAAAAAATCGACACGGTAGAAATCACGGTTATGGAGAGAAATATTTTAGACAATCCGATTCTTAATCTGACGACCGCCGGGGTTCTATTGGCTGCGGAAGGAACCTTAAATATACCGATCGGCGCAACCATTGAGGATGACGAATCTCCAGCGATGCACCGCATTCAATGGGCCCAAGTGGGCGGACCGGATCCACCGATACGCTTTGAAAATGCGAACGTATTGGAGACCTTTTTTGACGCGCCTCTTGTAAATGGGAATCAGGAACGCGCATTGCACATTGAGGTGGTAGATATAGACGCAGAGGATGGAACCGAATCGGTGGCATCGGGTTGGGTTATAACCACTATACTTGAGACCGGCAGGTCAGATGAACCCATACAAAGTGTAACCGCTGCTATGATTGGGCCGGTCGACGAAGGCTCACAGAGTAATTCGCTGACCGCTACCGTTGTGGATGATGAATCGCCTCTCAGTCACGAAATTGAGTGGGTCCAGATCAGTCCGGAGTCTAGCGTCGCAAGAATTTTTATTAATAATCCGGCACTACTTAATACGACATTCGACGCGCCATTGGTTGGAACGAATACAGTATTTCTATTGGAAGTTCGTGTTGTGGATACCGATGCGGACGATGGCACGCGGACAACCGTTACCGATCAAGTGCAAATTACGGTGCGGGATATCGGCGCCATTGACGATCCGATCTTAAGCGTAACAGCGATGGCCGATATTTCTCTTGATGAGGGCGCAACTGCAAGGCCACTCACGGCTTCCATCGTCGATGACGAGCCGCCCGCTGCTCACACGATTCAATGGATTCAAATAAGTCCAAATCCAGCTATTCTTTCGCTTCCTATCGCGGATCCGGCAATGCTTGACACAACTTTTGATGCCCCGTTTGTCAACCAAGAAACCGTATTTATTCTTGAAATTCGAGTTACGGACTTGGATATTGACGACAACACTGCGACTACCGTGAGCGATCAAGTGCAAATCACAGTTCGAAATACAGGTGAAAACGATCTGCCGATCGTGAGCGTCACAGCCATGGCCGATGTAATAGTCGATGAAAACTCATCATTACACCCCTTGAGCGCTGCGATCAACGATGATGAACCTCCGTCAGCACACAGCATCCAATGGGTACAGCTAAGTCCTGACCCGCAGATCCGACGACTTCCCATTGCAGAACCTACCCGCTTAGTTTCAACATTTGATGCGCCGCTCGTGCGAAGTAACGAAGTTTACGTGTTGGAAGTTAGGATAACAGATACAGATGTGGACGACGGCAGTCAAAAAACCGTAACCGACCAAGTTCAGATCACCGTGCAGGATTTAGGGGATTTGCCGCCCGTGGTAAGTGCGGGGGCAGATCAAAGTCTAGCAAGTGAGGCATCCGGAAAATTTGCGGGATCCGTGCGCGATGATTCAACAATAATGGTGACCGAATGGCGCTTAACAGACACGGCGGGAACTTCATTTACGATCGCTTCGTTTAACTTAAGCGATGTTTCTAATCCTACGGCCACTTTCCAAATTCCGGTCGTACATCAGACAAAGGCATTTGAATTTACGTTGGTTGCGCAGGACGGTGTCAATCCTCCGGTAACGGATGCAATGCACTTGACCGTAACAGGCGATGGCGCATGTCTTCCGCCCACGGTTAATGCCGGCGCCGATATTACTGGAATTACCGAAGGCGAGACCGGTGTGTTAAATGCAACCGTAATAAGTGAGTGCATCTCGCCGGCACAAATACGGTGGGAACAAGTTGATCATCTGGAGATTGCATTTGTAGGCATACAGAATGCAAGCGTGGCAAATCCCGCCTGGACCGCACCAGAAGTTATCAATGATACGATTTTCACATTTAAGATAACCGTTACGAATTCCGCAGAGGTTGTATCCGATACGCTTACCGTGCAAATCTTGGATCAGCCGGGGGAAGATGATCCGCCGATTGTCGATGCCGGAGCCAATGTAACCGGCGCAGCTGAACAATCAATCGGAACACTGAATGCTACTATTTTTGATGACGGCGTTTCTCCAATAAATATTTTGTGGACACAGGAAAACCAACTGCGATTGGACTTTGGCATTCACAATTCAACCGTTGAAGATCCAAGCTGGACAGCTCCTGAAGTCATTACAAACACAACATTTACGTTTAAGATCGCAGTGACCGATGCTGCTGGCTCTGCCGCGGATACCGTTACTATTCAGGTTGTGGATCAGGCCGGTGAGGATGATTCTCCTTATGTAACTGCCGGTTCTGATTTCGCCGTAACCGAAAAAATTTCCGGTTCGGCATTCGCCGGAGCGGTAATCGACGATACACCCAATGTCGTTATTCGCTGGATACTTGCGGATAACGCAGGAACAAGCTATACGATCGAAAATTTCCGATTAAGCAACGTCGCACATCCCACCGCCACGTTTCGTGCACCGGCTGTCCCGCAGGAGAAGACATTTACTTTTGCACTCGAGGTTGATGATCGTATCAATCCAAAAGTAGCTGATGTAGTAATGGTAACGGTCCGCGATGACGGAAGCGGTGATGAACTGCCCGCTGTTGATGCCGGCGCTACGCTCACCGTCAGCGGCGGGAGCCAAGGGCGCTTCAGGGGTTCTGTCTCCGATGACACACCCGGAGTTGAAATTGTATGGACGTTAACGAATGCCGGAGGAACATCATTTACCATTGATGACTTCAGACTGAGTAACGTATCGGATCCAGTTTCCACCTTTACGGCACCGCAAGTATTGGAAGATAAATCATTCGTGTTTACATTAACCGCAGATGATCATGTCGTAGGACACCATCCAGTCTCTGATGCGGTTACGGTTCTCATTGTGGAAGGCGCGTCAATTTCATTTCTGGATAACAACGGTGAGATTCGTGATGCTTCAAATCCGCCTGTTCGCGGAAAGGACCGCATTTTTGTTCGCGTGAAAGATGAGTCGAAAATGGGTATTGCTTCACTAGAAGCAAGAATTGCATCGCTAGAGCAACAGCTCCCCGACCCTGTGACCATTTACCTCGAAGCCTGTCCCTTAGGAGCGGATATTTTCACAAACTATCCCAATGATGAATGCAGACGCTACGGTATTCTTGATGTCGGAAGGGAATTTACAACGCCCGGTCCGTTGTCCATTAATTTCAGCGAGGCCTATGAAAAACCTGTACAGGCGCTAACCGGCTGGCATGTCGTCACCGCGTACGATCATGATCTGGGGTCTGTAAGCACAGAATTCGTTGTTACGCCGGAGATTTATGTCAACAATGTTCGGAGCGCCGCCAATTGGCCAAATTCGCTAATGCGCACGGTGACTGACGGCGGCATCGTTGCGGATGACGTTGTGAAGTTCATGCAGGATATCCGCAACATCGATCTCCGTGGCGTGGACTTAAATGTACTAGCGGAGCACGTAACGATCGATGCCACAGGCCGGACGCAAATGTTTGAGATAAGAAATAGCGCTCTCGGCGCATTTCTCATATGGAATGATGCGGTCGTGAAGGGGTTGAAATTCGTGCATCGCAGCAGCTTGCCAGGCGCGTCTAACATTATCATATATGACGCACTGCGCGACAGCGCGCCGGACTCCAACATCACACAGCTTCATGAAACCGATATTGTAGGCGGAGACGTCGGAGTCCTTGTCCGGACTTCGCAGGACGGTTCCAAAGTTTCGCTAAATGACGCGCGCATTTCGCAAACAAAAGAAGCAGGGATCAAGGCATTCAATGTCGGGAACCAGGGAATATTTACGCCCGGTGATCCGGAATCGTACGCGCTTCAAGTTACAAATTCGGTCATTGAAGATACGGTCGGCACATCCGCCGGTGTAAAGTTGATGAATGCAAGCCATGTTAATTTGATCGATAACGACATTATCAGCTCCGCACCGTCGAGTACCGGAACAGGTGTAGAAATCGCCGCGCGAACCATGGAGCCAACGGATTGCACACCAAAGACCATGCCGGACGGGACCGCAAAGCTTCCGGCCGATTGTGAACAGCCATTGCCGGAAGAAGCGAAAGGCAAGACCGAAGAAATTGTCTTCGAGAAGAACTGGCTTGACGGATTCATGACGGCTGTGCGAATGCTCGTGCCCAGCGTGCCCAATCCTGTCTTACCGCCTCCGCAATTCCACAGCATCAAAGTGGGCAGTCTGGAACCTGAGAAGGGGAATATCATTACAAACAGCCAGGGGCAGGGTAATGCACCCGGTGTTGGAATTGATGTTACTGGCCTCAGCAATTCCAACCCGCTGCCTGAAGGACAAATTGTGCATGATCTGATCATGTGGCACGGTAACGTGATGTACGGAAACGATAAGCCGATCGGCACACCTTTTGATTGGGGAACAAAACCCGTCCATTTGACCGGCATTCAGTTTAGTCAGGCAAGCGGACTTATCACCATTGCCGGAGAACTTGGAGAAGGTGTCGGATCAAACATTGCCGATGAATCGTTTGAGCTATTTGCCAATCCGCTGGGCGAAAATCAGGGGCGCTATTATATTCCCAGCGAAACATTGCAAGGCGCGCCCGTATATGAGGTGCTTCAAGGAGCGCAAAGTTACCAGTTCGAAATTCGACTCAATAAGAATGTAGCCTTGGGTTTACTTCCGGACGGTGAAGATCCTGCAAACATGGTTTACACGGTTGTTCGCACGAGCCATGAGCGTTCGCCGCTCTTCCCAGATGTTGCCGATGTACGAAGTTCAAAATTTTCGCACGGGATTCGCGTGGGCGATCCGAGGCCTGTGATTTCATTTATTCCGTCGAACCCACCTTATGCGGTGAATGCGGGAGCAAATCTGGCCTTTACCGTTTCTGCCAGTGACGGTGTGAATGTTGCGGTCATGATGGATTCTAAAACATTAGAAGGAAATGCCATTCCTGCTTCCGTTGCTTACAATAGCGTGACCGGACAATTCAATTGGCCTACGGCAGCCGCGGATCGCGGTACGTATCATTTCGTCTTTTCCGCAACGGATCCGTCGGGACAAACTGTTTCTGCCGCGGTAGAGGTAAAAGTTCTGTAAGCCCGCCATCGTTTCAATTCTAGCGACAGTGCACTAACCTATCCCGCTTAAATGAATTACGTTAATTCTGTTTGGCGGTCATTAGTGCTATAATGCTCCGCGCTATCAAAATCCAGCGCAGCGGGCTAGTGCATGATGACGCTGCCGTAAAACAAGGATGCAGGTGAATGGCAAAAGGCGGCAGCCAAAATCTTGTTGCAACAAACCGTCAGGCGTATCACCGATTTGCGATCCTTGAAAAGTGGGAAGCCGGCATAGTCCTGGAAGGGCCTGAGGTTCGATCAATCCGGGAAGGGCGCGCGAGCATCAAAGAAAGTTTTTGCCGGGTGGTTGGCAAAGAGGCCTGGATCATTAATATGCACATTCCGCAGTGGCCGCACTCGGGAAAAGAGATGGATCCCACGCGAATGCGGAAGTTATTGCTGCACCGGTCACAACTGCAGCAACTTATTACCAAGGGAGTACGTAAAGGTTTTACTTTAATCCCGTTACGGTTATACTTTAAGCGAGGAGTTTTAAAAGTAGAATTTGCTCTTTGTCAGGGAAAACAGCTATACGACAAACGCCAGGATATCAAAAAGCGAATGCACGAGCGCGAAATGTCGCGTGCGCATGTAAGACAATCCAAAGGAAATCGCTAAGAGCTTGGCGGGGGCGAATAGGTTCGACAGAAGCCTTGCTGTCGTTGGCGCATGCCGAGGTTTCAGGAGGCCTCGTAAAAAACCTGAAAAACAATAAATGCTGATGAAAATCTAGCATTCGAGAGAGTTGACATTTCGCCGATGTCGATGCCTCTCGCACTCGCTGCCTAAACAGGTTCAGCGACGTCCGCGAAATTCTCGCCCTGGGAGTTTCGATGGATGACACCTACGGGGCTGCTCTGATCCGGCGTTCTGAACGGGTCAGCTAAGATCATTCAGGACTCGTTCTGAAGTATTCTTTCGGCCGAAGCCTTCGGAATTAAGCGAAAAGACCGACGAAGCATGTGGTGCCGCGAATGGTTTAGACTTTTGGACGGGGGTGCAATTCCCCCCGCCTCCACCACGCTAGGGTAAACCGACCCTGGGAAAACTCGCAAACCTTTGATGATTCGGAAGTTGAAGTCGAGAGATACCGGATTACTGATGGTAAAGCTGTGCTTGTCGAAGCCTGAACCCCCGGGGGTTATAAGCCTCCGGGGTTTCTTTTTGGAGATAGATGAATCGCTCGAAGAAATCAGCCAAATCGATAACCAAACCAGAAGTTGATCTTCTTCTCTGGTTTCTTACCGCCAAGCCTCGCCTTGCAGACGGCGAGAAAAATCCCCACGTTTACAACTTCAAAATAGGCCATAAGCGTGTCTACGAATATCCGAACCCCGAGGAAGAATTCTTAACACATCAGCACCGTTTCAGGGACTATTTCATGCGCTATCTTGCCCAAGGCAAGAAGCTCACTACTGCTGAGAGAGGACAAATCGAACAACTTGCGAAACGCGGATCGGTTCTGACAGCCAAGCAGTTTAAAGAAGAAGAGGAAGGGGCATATAAGCGTGAAGTTGCGTTAGCTTACTTTGAAGCTGAGTCGGCAGTAGCAGACCGAAAAGAAAAGCCCGTCGAGGTCAGAGCGTTTAGCGGGATTAGAACCTTTAGTGATGGGTTAGGTTTGCTTTATAAACTTCTGCTCGCTGAGATCGATTCTGGGCGGAGATACCGCATATTCAAGAAGAGCGGGGAATTTTTTCGTGTCGATAAGTCGAATCCCAAGCAGAAATATCCTCCAGCTGACATATCGCAAGTTACCCCTCAAAACCTAAAGCCGCGCAGTCGTTGGAAGAATAGGATTGTAACGCCCAAGTGGCGAAGCGAACATCGTCGCCAATACAACACCTACCAAAAAGAGCTGATGCGCCGCAGGCGCAACCTGTCCCGCAAATCCCTCTGATTTGTCCTCCTGTTAGTAATCCACCGCCGTTTTGACCATTGTGCGAATTTAATCGCATAATGGTCCCATGTTTTTAGAAAAAAGAAAAGTTCACCGGCCATTGCTGAAAGCGTTGATCGCCTCACGGCGGATTACACAAGCAAGGATAGCGCGATTCGTTCGGGTTTCTCCCAGTTATTTTTCAGAAATCGCAAACGGCCATAAGTTTATACCCGTAGATATTTTATCTTCGCTTGCACGGTTCTTTGATTTGAACGATCCTAACATCTTGTGCGATGCCGAGGAGCGCGATGATGCGCAAACCTGATCTTAGTCGCCACAATGATTGCCGTCCCTTGGCTGTCAGTGAAACCGAAGTTAAAGAACCACCACCTGAAATAGGCCAATCCACTGAGGAACTGATTGTCGACATTTTTTTTAAACCGTGGCTTCGTGTGCGAGGTTTAGAGGGAATCAAGAGGTAGGATGTTGAAAGTTCGTGATCTTCACCATAAAGAGAAATTTTTCGTTGATGATCACTTCTTGCGCGGCTACGCGGCCTTTTGCGGTTGGCAAGCCACGCTTGCTTATATATGCCTTTGCCGGCATGCCAATCGAAATCAGGAATGTTTTCCCTCGGTGGAGCTGATGAAAGAAGAAATGCGTGTCAGCCGTGACACGATCATGAGGGGAATCAAGAAGCTCCGTGAGGTGAACATTATTACCGTCCAAAGAAAGCGAAGAAAAAACGGCCGCTGGCCTGCTAACACTTACGTGCTTCTAGATAAAAGCGAGTGGAAGAAAATCCAAGTTGCTGATGGCGACTTGGTTACTCTGACGACTGATAGCAAAACGGCAAGCCAGGTTGCTCATAGCGATGTGGATTACCGCGTTGCCCATAGCGAGTCACCAAGTCGCCCAAAGCGTAAAGTCCGGGTCGCTGATAGCGAGACGAAGGATACACATTTGAAGGATACACAAGATAAGGTTATGTTGCGCTTCGAAGAGTTTTGGGAAGCTTATCCTAAAAAAAAGTCAAAAGGATATGCTCGGAAAGCGTGGTTGAAAATCAACCCCGATGATGAACTTTTTAAGAAAATTCTTGAAGCTTTATCACGAGCGAAACGTTCGGATGATTGGATGAAAGACGCAGGGCAGTTCATTCCCTACCCGGCAACTTGGTTAAATGCCGAAGGCTGGGAGGATGAGCATGGGCGGATTACCGCCGCCACTTGTAAGAAGGACGATGACCTGGCTAAGTATGAAAACTGGAAGCGCGAAGCAGTGCCAATGCCTGAGGATTGTAGACGCGACCTAGGTTTTCTCAATAAAAAACACGGCACTAGCTTCTTGAACCATTCATCGGTAAGCGGCAATGGCAATTAATTGCCAAGATGCACGTGAAATCGACCACTAAAGAACGCGAAATCGCAATGACACGACTTTTTCCAAACCGTTCCGGTGTGCTTTTCGCTTGAAAAGCGGCGATTGCACGTGGTTTACTTCTTGAAAACGCTATGTAACGTCTTATTAAGAATGCAACTTATGGAAATACTATGCATTACCCCTCACCGTTTAGCAGTAGGTAAACGAAGGCGGGTATAGTGGGGGCAGAGTCGCGGATCAAAGGTGCCTGATACGGGCGTGACGACTATGAAAGGACAGTTACATGAAAACTGAGGCGACACTTCGGCGAGAAGGAAAATGGACTTCATACGTCTCGCGAGAAGTGAATGCTATGCGCCGACAGCTCCTTAGCGAGCTTGGCCTTACTGAATCCGAGTTAAAAGGCCGGAAGAGACTTTTAGTGAGTTCGCTTTGCATTAAATTTGGTGTTCTGACGGTTGTAGCAAGAGAATTGCGCGGCGAAGCCTTATTGGAGGGCGGATCGCTAAAGGCGTCGTTAGGAAAGCAATATCTTGCGTGGCAAAACAGTCTGCGGCAGGACTTGGCGGCGTTATTCAACGGAAAAACGGACGACATCGCTGAGGGGGTAATTCCCCCGGCCATCGATCCACGCTTTGTTACAAACGTCGAGGCTACACAGTGAAAAAAATCTCAGGCCTACTCGACCAATTCCGCAGCGACCCGCTTGGATTTATCAAAAGCAACCGCATTATGCCGGACGGCCGCCCCTTCGGTGAAGTTTGCCACGAGCTTCAGATCGAAAAAATGTACCGTCCGCTTCTCGACCGAGTGAAACGGTATTTCCTATTCCGCCTCGGGCGCGGATACGACAAAACGAGCGGCATTGCGTTTTTCTGCCTCACGCAGATACTTCTTTCAAAACGCGGGATAAAAATTGCCATTTTTGCCGCTGACCTAGAACAAGCTGGGCTTTTGCTTCAAGAGACAAAAGAATTTATCGAGCGTTCTGCGCTTCTGCGCATGATCGGCATCAAGATAAACAAATTTGAAATATTCTTCGGTAGCTCTTCAATAAAAATCATGGCGGCTGACGCGACAACTTCCTACGGCGGCGTGTGGGACATCATTGTCGTCGATGAATTCTCGAGTTGGAGTTCCGACGCGCATGAGCAGCTTTTTTATAGCATCTATTCGACGGTCGCCAAAAAATCAAACAGCATTTTGATAATTCTGTCGAACGCGGTCGCTGCGTTTTCAAAGGTCATGATTGAAATACTGCCAAGAATCAGGGAGTCGAGTGAGTGGTATATATTCGAGGCCGACCATCCTGCACCATGGCTGGATCAAAAGAATCTCGCGGAGCAGAAGCGGTTTTTGCCGCCGCTCGTCTACGCCCGATTGTTTGAAAATCTTGACGTGCCACAGGCAGGGAATTTCATTTCCCTAAACGAATTGGAGCTGTGCATCGATCCATCGCTGAATCCGGTCGAGCGCGGGAAGGAAGGCCTCGCGTATTTCGTAGGGTTCGATTATGGAAGAAAGCACGACCGCTCCGCCTGCGTAACTGTCCATCAGCAGGAAGACGGCTTAATCATTGTTGGCGATCTTTGGTTTACAAAGGGCAGTAGAGAGAGTCCTGTAAAGTTTGAAGTTGTGGAAAATTACCTCTTGAACTTGGCCTCACGTTTTTCCCTGGGCGGTGCTTTGGTGGACCCGTTTCAGATGCAGAACTCGATGGAGAAGCTACAGGATGCTATCCCCATGAGCGAGTTTGTTTTCAATCAGGCATCCTGGAACATCCTCGCTCAGAATCTCTACCACGCTATACACTTTGCTAAGCTTCGGATGTTTGCAAACTCAGTTTTGAAGAACGAGCTTCTTCAGTTACGTCTTATTGAGACACCGCAAGGATTGAAGTTCGACCATGAAAGAAAAAAGGGGTATTACAGCGACATCGCAACCGCCCTTGCGCTTGCCGTCACGGCGTGCATGCGTTTCGGAAATGCGCTTGGCGATGACGCGGTTTTTGTACCCGATACGATTTTAGATGCGGCGCGTGTCAATGCTGAACTTTCAAGAGTGGGATTTAATGGTAATTCTCGAATCCACGTTCTTAATCCGCCGTATGACTTGACGCCGGAGGAAGTTGAATTTCACAGCAAGTCATGGAGAAGCAATCCTGATCCTGACCGCGAAGAGTTGGAAAGATTTGGATTGATTTAAAAAGGGGGTAGTTCGATGACTCACGATGAAATAAGAACCAAGTTGCGAGAGCAAGCGCGAACCATTCGCGTAATAACGAAGCCTGAAGACCGAGCCTGGCTTGCCTTCGGTAAGGTGAACTATTGGATTCAGCAGATCGAGTCAAAACGCGACATGCTTAGGGTACTTAATGTAAAAGTGCCAATTGATATGGGCAAGATCATGAGGACACGAGAAGACCTTTACCGGAAGTCAATCGGTCTTTTTAGTCGATTCGACGAATCGCTTGAGTTTAATTCTGATGCAGATGTAGACAGAATTCTGAATAAAATGGCTTCATTCACGAACCATTGCAATAGGGTACAAGCGAAGGTTGCTGAGCTTGCGCACCCCTTTGAAAGACAGTTAGAAGAAATGGCAAAGTTGCTTGAGAACTTGGTGGCAGAACATTTAAGACCACGAAAGCAATTTACAGAGGATGGGAAAGTCGAAGCCAGAAAAAAGTTTCATGCGGTAAAAACGTATCCTATGAATGGGGAGGGAAAGACGATGAGGAAATATATGATGGGTGTTGGCTGGCTGGATGTTCCAGTCGAAGGTGAGGAATTGGCGGAGCGTATCAAGAAGTACATGAAAGAAAACTTGGGCGTTTCGTATGAAGAGGCGGCGATCACTTGTGAAAAGGAAATGCTCGCCGAAGGTAAAGAAACAGGCGAGACTCATTTCACAGAACAAGGTGCGCAGGTAATTGCTGAAGAAAATGTACCGCCCGAAGTGGTTGAGAAATTGCGTGATGCTAAACGTGGAACGATCGCCAGGCTTCCTGATGGAACGGGATGGATGAAAGTTTACGAGTTCGGCCGGGGTGAAGTTATAGTGCCTGTTTCCTTCGAGGGCGAAGAGGACATCCTCGCATTTCAGGATGAGCGAAATTTTCGCGGCGGGCGATTTATTAAACCGCAACAGGGGAAGCCGCGTGGGTTCTCTAAAGACGGTACGACCTTTACGGACATGCACGGCACATCTATTCCCGTCGAAAACGACGCAGAAGAAGCGGCCTTGGTTGAAACAATCGGTTTCATTCAAAACTACCCACTCGCGTTTGCGCAGGTAATCGGTGAAAAGGAGTCAGTTTCAAGACGTGCGGTGCTACTCCTCAAGTCATGCGGCCTCGAACCCATGAAAGCGACAAATTCAGAAGCTGAATATGCCGTGCGGGCCGGAGCAAGCGATGAAGAAAAATATGATCGTGCGTCACGCTATGTTGCGACTGCGGTCTTCGGAACCTTTGAGAAAGCGATCGTAGCGGCCCTAGCATGAGTCTTTCATTGAAGTGTGATTTCTGTAAAGAAGCGATCGCGGATTTTCCGACGCCAATAGGCTTTACGATAGGTGGCAAAGTAGAAGTACGAATCACGGTCGAGCAAGGCAACAAATCGCTCGATCTTTGCCGAACCTGCTTCACTTTGCTTCTCGCAGATTGTGCAGGCAAAGTCGCGCCAAAAGAGGTGGACGTGGCTGAACATTTTGTGAGGCTGGCCTGCAGTCTAGCACCCGAAGGCACAACCTATCGAAGGGAAGGATGGCTGGTTTCGATGAAGTGAAGCATCCGTAACGGTATCGTAAAGCAAAATCGTTCTTATGTTTAACTTTGTGTAGAATGCCTAACGAAGAAAATAGGAGAGCGGTTTTCTGTAGAGATGCGCAAACTCTTTCAGTTCCACGACATCGACCCGGCGTTCTCCCGATTCGCATTTAGATACATAAGACTGCTCTTTCTTAAGTTTCTTGGCAACCGCCACTTGAGTAAAGTCAGATTCGACGCGGGCTTTTTTCAGTTTATGTAAGAAAACTTTATATTCCTTAGACCATATCGACATCGGGTTGAAAACCTCTGGCGATATGGTATATTCCGCTTTAGAATATCCCAAATTGGGATAATTTCTAATCTCCTACGGAGAAGCTACTTGGCTTTAATGAAAACGCAATCGACCATTCTTAAACCTAAAAAAGCTTTCAAAATAATTCTCATTATGCTTCTAGCAGGGTGTACGACTTACCAATATCCACACGAAGCGAGAAAGTTGACCTCTATGCCAGAAGAAGCTTTGATTTGTGATTATCGCAATTTTAAATTGGCTGACGAGGACGTTTTGATTGACGGACCACAAGAAATTATTAGGCGACATCCTGAATGGCCACTAAAGGTAAGGCATGCCATTTCATATCGGCATCTAATCCAAGGAATGACAAAGCATCAAGTATTAGCCTTAACTGGCTGGCCTTTAGCCATCAAAATCAAGAATTCGTTTTTGGGAAAGGAAGAGCAGTGGGAGGTAGCTGATGGCCCACAATTTTTATACTTTCAAAACAATAAACTAGAAGGTTGGGCCGATGAGGAGAAAGTCGAGTTCTTCGACATACCAATGATACAGGCTGATTCCAAATCGATTTTAATACCCAAAATTTTTCCGGTAGACTCTTGATGTCTTTTTATAGATGGTAAGCAGGTTTTTAACACCTTTACCTTTGACAAGGTATGATTTATAATGGAGGCATGAAGAAAGTGAAGAAAGACTTTTACTCAGTGACCGAGGTTGCCGACCTGCTCGGGGTCACGCGGCAGGCTATTATCGACCGCATAAAGCGAGGTACGCTTGAGACGATGCGTCTCGGACACGTGTACATGATTCCAAAGAGCGAAGCTGACCGGGTTAGGGCGGAGAAGCGGTAAAAAATTTTTGTTCGGAAACGTTGATAAGTGGCAAGTTAGAGGAAGGCGATCATTCAATGCAAACGGCTGTTACATTTATAGAGCTGAGAAGCGAAAAAGGAAAGATACTTAAAATTTCATCTTCAGTATGGAAGTCAATTTTAAAGAATGCTTACGAGCATGGTTGGCAGAAGCCAGGGACAAAACCTCCGCTGAGCTGGGACGAGCCGGCGCAAGGTAAATGGTCTGGCGACTACGAAACCCCGCGTGAGCAGATTGTGACGGCACAAGATGCTCACTGGATGTTAGATAAGCTGTGCAAAGTCGAAAATGAAATTGAACGACCAACTGATTTCACGCCGACCAAAATCGAAGGTATGAGCCGCGAAGATGCTGTAGCCTTTTTAGAAAATCTTTTAGATTTACTGGAGGATGGGCAGTTCACTATAAACCCGGAAAAAGTCAGGTAATAAAATGACCACTCTTTTAAATATGTGTCCTGAATGTAAGGGCAAGGACATCGCAAAGAAACGATCGGGGAAACATACGGCTCAGGCCATCGTTCTCATTCTGATCGGGGTGCCTCTGTTGGTGTTCCCCATAGTTGGCTTTCTTTTTATTTGCATCGGCGTCGCGATGGCGATTTTTCCGGAAAAAACGCTCGCATGCCGGAGTTGTAAAGCGGAGTGGAAGTAAATTTTTGGGGAAAGCGATACAGTATCTTATGGGTATAGTTGAATCGTTTAATGTGGACACGCTACGTTACTTTTTTAGCGCGCACGCCCAGTCTTGCGCGGCGTTCATGGGCGTGATGGGTGTCTTTGCAATATTTAGAATCGATACGAACGAGAGGTCCATCCGGCAATTATATGAAGAAGCGGCAACTTGGATCGGTTGGCGTAAAAATATTGACGGTGCAAGGTGGATACCCAGAAATGAAATTAGGAAAATATTGGAAGAGGCTAAAGAAGATGCTGCTACCAAGCTAGCAGAGTATAAAAAGAATAACATCGCGCCTTCAATACCGATAGAGCCAAATTATAAAAAAGTGGTTAACATGATCCAAAATATCGATTCAGCAGAGAAGAGGCAATCGGATGCGCAGAATCATCTTCGACCGATTTTGTTTTACTGGGCATATCTTTTCGGAAGTTCATTGTTGTTTCTTGCGCTGGCGAAATACTTGGCCGACCTTCCTTGGGTCTGGCTTCCCGGTATTTTAGTTTTGTTTGTTCTGCTAATAACCGCAAAAGCATTGAGCTTGTCAGGGCCGTATATCAACGCGTGTTTACAAAAAACCGAGGGATGAGGAAGGAAATTGGTCACCCTGCTAAACGTTTGTCCTAAATGCAAAATATGAGATGAAGTGCCGAACTACGGAGGAAGAATAAATGTTGGATGAGATTCGCAATGCTATACATCTGCGGCTGGAAAATCTTAAGGAAGATATCACCGGGCGTGATCAGACGAAAATCCAGGATAAAACCAACGAATTCATTACCAGAGGTGCCATATGGGGTGGATCCATAGGCGTATACCTGGAGATCGAAATGGCTGGCGTCCGCGAAATGGCCGAGGCGTTACTTACGTTCTACCAAAATGAGCTTTTTGATGCGGGGTTGGGTTTAGCAAGCCCTGGAATAGTCGATCTTTTGGAACGTGACCTTACAACGTTTCTTCAAGAGCGCGAGGCGGAGACTCTTACTCACGTAGAGCAATGGTGTAAGAGAATGGGCTTCAACACAGACACGCATACGTGGGTTGAGAAAGTGAGACAAAAATATGAGAACCTGAAGCAACGGTGCCTTCGCACGCTTCATGCAGAAACTCAAACTGCGAATCTTCGACTGAAGAAGAGTGCGCAAGAAGCAGTCCAGGCCGCCGAACGCATAATAGCAATTCCATTCATTGCGCAAGAAGATATTGAACGTACGAAATCCGCGCGCGTTAGAAAACTGCTGATCGAACTCAACGCAAATGTTAAAGAGAACTGCCCAAATGGAGCCGCGGCTCTTATTCGAGCAGTAGTTGTTGCATCTGTTCGGTGGCATTTTATCCATGCAGGTAGGAAAGAAGAACTGAAACGTAACGCCTCGGATGTTATTGGCCAGTTTGCCGAACAAATTGAAGCTCCCTCGACGGTTAGAGATGCCGCACGGCATCTTCGTACAAATGCCAAGATTCTCGGGGATCTAGCTTTGCATTCGGACGATATAGACGTCACGATGTCTGACATTTCAAACTGTCAGGCGTCGCTCAAGATAGTCGTGACGTGGATAGGTACTCAGAAGGCTACTGTGGCAATTACATGAAAAGTGACGGATTGCGGCATTTACACGTGACGCCGCCCAGAGACAAGTTAAACGAAGCTAGGTACTTTTTGAATACAATGATCGAAAAGGCCAACGACTGGGATGCGTTTCGGTTCAATTTGGACAGTTTTCTGTCCGTTGCGCGGAGCGTGACTTGGATTATGGCGAAGCACTACGCGCACTTTGACGGTTTCCAAGAATGGCTTAAGCCGAAACAGGTTGAGATGAGCCGAAACCCGCTCATGAAATATTTTACAGAACAGCGAAATCAAACCGTCAAACAGCGCACTATAACGTCGTCACTTCCTGTTACAGTCCGTGAAGAAGGTAAGGATCCTGTGAGTATTTACTTTATTGATGGAACCGGCGGAACATCTCAACCCTTATCATTGAATCTTGCGCCAAGAGAGAAAACTGGTTCGATTTACTATTTTAGTGATTTTCCAGAGAAAGATGTGGTCTCTCTTTGCCGTGATTACTTGCTTGAAGTCGAAAAGGTTGTCGAAGACTGGGAATCTAGATTTCAACGGGAGGATAGAATATGAAAGCTGTCGCATATTGCCGCAAGTCAACATCAGGAACTGACGAAAACGGTGTTGAACGCCAGGAGGGAAGCTTCGATCGGCAAAGGGCTGCGATTGAGGACTATGCCGAAAAAAATAAAATACAGATCATTCGTTGGTACGAAGAACCTGTCTCCGGTAAGTCGATACGGAAGCGGAAGGTCTTTAAGCAGATGGCTGAGGACGCCAAGCGCGGTGCGTTTAAGCACATTCTTTTCGGTGAATACGACCGCTTCATGCGGAATGTCCACGAAGCGTGGGGATACGAACTTATGTTCAAAGCCGCTGACGTTAAACTTCACTTCTCGAATCTGAGAAATGATGGGAGCGAATCTGAAGAGATATATAAAGATATGTTCCGTCGATCGGCGGCAAGTTACTCACGCGAACTGGCACGAAAGGTCCTTGGGGGAATGATTCGCAAGGCTACGACTGGAAGCTGGCTTGGCGGTGTTGCACCTTACGGCCTTAGAACCATTCGTACAACTGACGGGAAAGTAAATCTCGTAATATACGAAGAAGAGGCTAAAGTTGTGAGGGGAATCTTCAAAAGGTGTGCTAACGGTTGGGGCCATCGCCGCATCGCAATTTGGTTGAACGACCAAGGCATCCCCGCCAGCAAAGGCGCAAGCGCAAGGAATTCCAAGTGTAATAGGAATCCCGATGGCAAATGGTCGGACGGTTCGGTACGCGCCATATTGCGTAATCCGGTCTACAAGGGGATTTACCGTTGGAACAAAAGGGCGAGAGTCGATTGTTTTCATTGGGAGCGCGACGGAAAAGGAACCATCGAGATCAGAGATTTGCGGAGCGAGCTTGAGCAATTTAAAAAAAAGGATAGTGCAGAGGTATACGCTGACCTTAAGAAACCTGAAAGTGAATGGTTCATTAATCATGGCAACGTACCTGTTATTGTGGAACCGGAAATATTCGATCTGGTACAGAACCGTTTCAGACCTTATCACAGCGGAAATTGGAAGAGAAGTAACAGTGCAAAGTATCTCATGTCGGGCGGGCTTCGCTGTACTTCATGTGGAAATGGAATTTCAGGACATAGGCAATCAAAGACCCTGAAGTCAGGAGAGACGGTGTATTACGAGTATTACAGGTGTTCCGCGGCCTTAACTAAGGGAACGCATCCGAAATCTGATCGGCCAAAAATCAGACGAGAGCGTATAGACGATATTGTAAAGGAAGGAATTCTAAAAAGAATGCTGGAATCTGCTGACCGAGAGAAGGTGAGGGAACTCTTTAAGAATCGGCTGAAACGGTATATCGAGTCGCGGCCTGGACGGCTCTCACAGGTAGAGGCCGAGATTACGGCTATCGAGAACAAGATCGCAAGGACCATTAAGGCTTACACGGAGTATGAGATCGCTATCCCGAAGGGCGAGATGGATGCGCTTAAAGCTAGGCAGAAAGAGTTAAAAGAGGAACGCGACAAACTGATCGCCGAGGGGCAAAGCAATACACACGTTGACATAGATGCTGAGGCGGATTCTTTTATAAAGGGTCTTGCCAACGCAAGAGAACTTTTTGACTCGGCTGACCCGCGGGATCGGGTGCTTGTCCGGGAAAGGTTCCTCCAGAAGGCCGAGATTAAATGGGTTGAAGAAGGGCCAGCGATAGGGTTAGACTTGTGCTGGTGGAAGATTCCGAAAGTTTATCAGGGGGATAATTCCCCCCGCCTCCACCACGCTTGATGTACGAGTGCTGGATTGACAGCGCTTAGACGATTGGATAAAATCCCGGCAATTGCAAAGGATGCGACGTGGCTCCTACCACAAATAAAAAGAATAAAACCGATCACCCGGTTTCCAAAAAGTATTCGGGCACCGAGCGGCGAAAGTGGCCTCGCCTGGCGCACGAATTACCTGTTAAGGTGGTTCGCGCCAGACCGCCCGACGTTACAACCAAAAGTGGATTTAGCATTGATCCTGTCTGGACACGAGATCTTGGAGGGGCCGGATTGGGATTAAATGCACCGGTTCATTGCACCATCGGAACGGAATTGGAAATTGAATTTGCCCTTCCGGGACGGGATGGAAAAATACACGCTACGCTGGTTGTTGTTTACAGTAAACTCGAGGCGGGGGAGAAAGAAAGTTATCGGGTCGGGGTTTCGTACAAGTCCATCAAAGAAGATGAGCGACAGGCCATCATCTATTACGTAAACGACAATTTGCCCTGATCCATTTTTCTGCGCAGCAAATTTCACCCCGGTATTTGGAGTCGTAGCTCAACTGGTTAGAGCTCCGGACTGTCGATCCGGAGGTTGCGGGTTCAAGTCCCGTCGACTCCGCCAGTTTTTTCCAGCCGCATCGGTTTACAGAAGATAAATTCTGCAAGCCATTTATTTTGCAACCGTTACATAAATTTTACCCGCCAAGAATTTTTTTTGCCCGATACGGCAACCGGAAAAATTCGTCGACTAAACCGGAAAAATCTGCACAGTGAGTTTCGGCATTTTTGGTCTGATAACTTCGCAGGGTTGAATAATAAGTTGTATCCGTAAGATTTCAAAAATAATTCAAAAATAATCGTTGCTTTTATTTGTCCGTCCGCATAAAATGTCCGTTGTAAAATAGACATTTAAAAATAACGGACATTTAAGGATTGCATGAAATCTATCTTTAGTGATAAAGCAAGCTTGGTTCTACGAGAAATGTTGCGATGCCCCGACCGGGAATGGGTGGTGAGGGATTTTGAGAAAGAGCTGGGAGTGGGCAGGGGCTGGGCAGCTAAAGTACTGGCCTTGTTAAGGGAGAAAGGCTATCTCAAAGGAGAAGCGAGGGGCCGGACGGCCTCTGCTATTTTACGCAACCGCGAAGAGCTTATTCAGGAATGGGTTCATGATTACGATTTTGCCCTGAACAAGACGCATATCTATTACACATCTGATGCCGGTCTGCTTTCCAAAATAAAAAACTTTTTCAACAGTCAGGACAAAGAAAAAGCATATGCGCTTACACTGCATACGGGTGCTAACCGGATTACAAATTTTGTCCGAACTTCCAATATTTACCTTTATCTTAATCCTGAAGACTTCAAAAGGGTTTCTCTGGATTTGAGACAGGCGTTTGATTTGAAGGAACTGAAGAAAGGCGGGAATGTCTGCCTCATCGAGCCCTATTATAAAAAGTCCGTCTTTTTCGGTTCGCAAAAGATCAAAGGATATCCGGTGGTTTCCAATTTACAGCTTTACCTGGACCTCTATCATTTCCAAGAACGCGGCAGGGAACATGCCGAATACCTGGAACGGATCCTGAAGGAAAAAGGGGATCACCTTGCCTGAAAAACCCAAAGAGCTTGAGCTTTTACTCAAAGTCTTCGACGACCTGTCGGATTTCTTACCCTACCTTGTTCTTGTGGGCGGATGGGTTCCGTATATGTATGCACATCATCTTTGGAAGGGGGTTCGTCACGACCCCTTGACGACCGTTGATATTGATTTTGGTTTCAAAGAGGCCCCCGAACATAAATCGGAAACCATATCGGATCGCGTGCGGAAAGAACGCTACGGTGAGCATCATATCTCAATGGATCGAAGCGTCCCCTTCGTGCCTGTGGTCCGGCTGGGGAAAAGTGATCTGCGGGCTGACGTGGAATTCATCACCGCTCCTGAAACCCCCGAAATGGTTAAAAGCAAACTGGTGGGGAAAGAGATTAAGATTAACGAAATCAATGACTTTAACATCTTACTCGACTCTACCATCAAGATTGATGTCGAAGGGCGGGGAATAAACATACCGTAACCCTCAATTTTTACTTTCCATAAATTGCTGACTTTCGTTCAGCGTGAAAGACCGGACAAACAGCAAAAGGATCTTTACTACGCCTATTACGTACTTTTCTTCAGTCCGGAAAAGGAAAAACTGACTAAGGAAATTTCAGAGCTTATCCTGCGCTCAAAGGAGGGCGGGCGTGTTCGGGAAAACATTGAAAAGTATTTTGAAGACGCTTCCGGAAAAGGAACTGCTTTTATTGTGGCGAACACCGCAGGGTCGGCGATCACAACTTTGGCTCCCGATGTCCGCCAGGATGCGTTCGAGAGAATCATTTCTCTCGTTCGAGATCGGCAATAATCGCGCGATCGTGCAGAATCTCTATGAGGATAATGAGGATTAAGAAGACACCGTTCTGCGACCGAATTCACTCCTTTTTCATCACCGCCAAAATCAAATGATTCATGTCGCCGTCGCCTGTTTCACAGTAGATTCAAAACAACTCTATGATTTGAGATGGTGGGCGGTGGAGGACTCGAACCCCCGACCCCCTGAATGTAAATCAGATGCTCTAACCAACTGAGCTAACCGCCCGAACTGTTGTCGTGTATCGCGAGGATAGGTCGAATAATTTTGGATTTTAGTCAAGATCATTATTACTGTCAACAAGACGACCTCATTCCAAACCCGCACGTTTATTCTTAGTTCTTCCTGATGAGTTGGAGGTGACTTCTTGGAGCTGACTTCAGTGTTGTAAAACCCAAAAACTCTGCTAAAATTGTTTTCCCAATATGGGCAGATAGCTCAGTCGGTAGAGCAAGGGACTGAAAATCCCTGTGTCGGCGGTTCGATTCCGTCTCTGCCCAACTCAATATGGACCGCGTCATTCTTTCCTTCAAGGTAACGTGCGAATACGCTGCCGTGCTCAAGTTCCCACTTGAAATCCCATTTTTTACATTTTAATTATTTGCGAAGAATATTCCATAAGTATTTTAAATATAATAAGTTGCGAGATAAAATGGCTGGATATTATACCACAGCCGGCATGCACGTAAGCTAATTAAGTAAATATTAATTTTGATTTAGGCGAACATTTAGTGTACCCTTACAAAATTTGAAGCTAAACGGGAGCCTCAGGTACATGAAACCTATTATCGGTATCGATATCGGCGGTACAAAAATTTCCATTTGTCTTGCCAAAAAAGACGGAGCCATCCTCGAAAAGAAAGAGCTTCCAACGCGTCTACGCGCCGACGCAAAAACATCCATCAAAGAAATTATAGATACGGTAAATCTAATTCTATTTCAACACCGTCTATCTCCGAACGACATCGTAGGCATTGGCGTATCCGTGCCCGGGGCGGTCTCTCCCGAAAAAGGGGTTATTCCGGAGTCCCCTAATTTGCCCGGCTGGAAAGGCGTCCGGATCAAAGATATTCTACGTAAAAAATTCCGCCGGCCTGTTTTCGTAAATAACGATGCCAACGCTTCCGCGTTAGCCGAAAAACTATTTGGAATCGGCGGCAAAGTTGAAAACTTTGTGTACGTAACGGTAAGCACAGGAATCGGCAGCGGGATTATTCTGTCCGGAAAACTGCTCAACGGGGCGAGCTTCAGCGCCGGCGAAATCGGCCACACCACAATTATTCCCGGCGGCCCGCAATGTAACTGCGGAAAGCGCGGCTGTTTGGAGGCGCTTTCAAGCGGAACGGCCATTGCAGCACAAGCGAAAAGGATGATGGAAGCGGGAAAGTTTTCCGAACTGGGTTCTTACAAAGCGAAGCCCGGAAATGGGCGGCTTTCGGCTGAAATTGTGGCAGATGCCGCACGCGAAGGGGATCCCTTAGCTGTGCAAATCATGAGAAACGCTGGGCATTTTCTCGGAATTGGGCTGGCGAACGTGATTAATATTCTTAACCCCGAAATCGTAGTGCTTGGGGGCGGCGTTATGAAGGCGGGCGATCTGGTGTGGAAATCCATGGAGCAAGCGATCAAGCGCGAAGCATGGCCGGGACCGCTAAAAGTCTGTAAGATCATGCGGTCAAAGCTGGGTGAGCACTGCGGTGATCTGGGCGCCATTAGTCTGGTTTTGATGGAACAATAACATTTTCCCGCAATCGGAGGATGAGGCATGGACAAATTAATATACGCATTTCAAAAAAACAGCTACGAAGAAATTCGTGTCCAGGTAAAAGAATATAAGGGCCACGACCTTGTCGACCTCAGAATTTATACGGATGTCCGAACCTCCAACGACAAAATTCCCACCACTAAGGGATTGTCCTTTAACGTGGCGCATTTCCAGGAATTCAAGAAAGCCATTCTCGAGCTCGAAAAATCTCTCGTTCAAAATAATCTTTTATCGCCTAAAGCAACCGGTAATTAGCGCTACGGCAGTTTAGTTCTCCGGATCGCCACCAATTCTTAACCTATATCTTCGCGTCCGTAGCTCAATTGGATAGAGCATCAGTCTTCGGAACTGAGGGTTGCAGGTTCAAATCCTGTTGGACGCGGATTAATTTTCTATGAAAAGAGCGATTTCTCTTCTTTTAATTGTTTTGATGCTGGCGGGTTGCGCCCGTCATCAAAAAAGCATCCAAGATTCCTCAGGTTCGACCGCGGAAGCCCAAATCGGTGATGCCATTCACCGCCAAATCATTCAAAGCATGTCCGTTTATCAAGAAAAGGAACTTAATGAATACATTCAGTCTATTGGCGAAAAGCTGGCGATACAGGCGGATCG